>JALZGD010000183.1 GCA_030861205.1 Actinomycetota bacterium | reverse complement strand
TCCGGGTGGTGCCCGCCCCACCAGCCCGGACATACGTAGAACGTTGCCGGGATACCCAGCCCGTGAAGCATCGGAGCGGTATCCACCGCATCGCTCCAGCCGTCGTCGAACGTGACTATCGCCGTCCGCGGGCTCGGCTGCCCCCGAGCGGCCATGGCCGACGCGGTCTCGAATCCATAGCCGCGGTTCTGCAGCCACCGAAGGTGCGCCAGCAGATGGTCGGGTGAGACGACCAGCCGAGCGGGATCCTCTGCGGGGTCGACCCGGTTAACGCCGTGATAGACGAGCGTCACGGGGCGACTCCATCGCTTCATCACGGCGCAGTCATATCAGGTGAGCTCCGCGGCTCGCAGACGTTCTAGGCCGACGGAAGCCGCCAAACACACGACCGCGCGTGGTCGGATGAGCGCCTGAAGGCGTCGGGGCTCCGCTATGGGGCAAGAAGGACTCGTTGGGGACGGGTGCGGGGGCGGTTCGGAGCGCGCGGGTCGCAAGGAGTGCCAGGTTGACTACAGAGCGTCGTACTGGAAGAATATGGGTCAGGCGCCTGAGCGGCTTCCGAGATCGATTACGGAACCGCTTCGGGCGTGGGGGTCCGCGTTCCGCTCCACAACCCGTGGGGGGGCGGCCCCCTCCGCCTCCGCCGCCGGAGGCGCACGGACCCGCAGGGAGCTACACGGTGCTGACCGGAACTGCCGACGATATCGGAATGGCGAGCGTCTTCAAGTTGCTCGCGACCGCGCAGCGGACCGGACGATTGCACGTCGTCAGGCCGTCGGGGGCGGGGACCGTGTTCTTCGATCGGGGCCGGATCTACCAGGCGCACTCCGATCTCGTGACGGTCACCGTAGGCGAGCGGCTCGTCGAGATCGGCGCACTGGGGGCCGAAGAGCTACGACGCGCGAAGGACCGCGCGGCGACTACCGGGCGATCGTTGCAGGACGTCCTGCAGACCTCGAGTGGCGTCGACCAGAACAGTTTGCAAAGGGCGCTTAGACGGCAGATGGAAGCCGCGGCCGCCGACATCGTGACGTGGGAAGTGGGCGAGTTCACCTGGGAGACCGGACGGGTGGTCGCTGCCGATGTATGGATCGACCTGGACGTTGCAGAGCTCGTCTCGGACGTCGTCGAGCACCAGCCCATCGCCGCGCCGGCTCCACATCGCGATGCTCCGCCTCCGCCTCCCCCTGGCCTGCGCGCTTCACCGGCGGCGGTGATGACCGAAGCGATGGCTTCGCCCGCACCTGCAGACGCCCGCCTGACCTCGGTTCCGGAGGAGCGCGCCTCGAGCGAGCAGTCGGTGGAAGGGAAAGGAGCCGGCCTGACGCTCGCTCCTCCGCTGCGCGCGCCGGACGAGACGTTCTCGATCGCGTTCGTCTGCACGGGAAACAGGTTCCGCAGTCCGATCACGGAGGCGCTGTTGCACGCACGCGCTCCCGAAGCACCGCTGACCCTGGTGTCCGTCGGTCGTGAAGACGCACGTCCTGGGCCCGCCTTACCCGAAGCGATAGAGGTTGCCCGCGAGCTCGGTGTGGACCTGGCGAACCACCGCGCCCGTTCCCTCACTCCGCGGGAGCTGAAAGGATTCGATCTGGTACTTGGATTCGAACGAGGTCACGTTGCCGAAGCGGTTCGGGTCGGCGGAGCGCCGCGCGATCGTTCTTTCACGCTCATGGAATTCACGGATCTGCTGACGGAGATCGGCCCGATCCGGACCGACGACCCGATCGAGCGCGCGAAGGTCGCGGTGCGGCGAGCACACGATCACCGCAGACTCGTCCGCAGACACGGGATCGCCGTCGATCTCGTCGATCCGATCGGTCAGACGATCGGCGCGTACCGCAACTCCGCAGCGCAGATCGCGCGTCTCGTCGATCGTCTCGTTGCCGGCCTGTTCGGCGAGGCGTCGCCACGAGCCACGTCTCCCACTCCGTTCTGGCGAGGAGCCTAGGCTTCGATCGTCGGTTGACGTCTGGAGATCTTTCCCGTCGGAGTGCGCGGCAGCTCGTCGACGATCTCGATGCGACGAGGACACTTGAAGCCCGCGAGGCGTTCGCGCGCCCACTTGATCAAGAGATCTGGATCGAGCGGCTCGCCGAACTTCGGGACGACGCGAGCCCGCACCTCTTGACCCCATTCGTCGTGCGCGGCGCCGTAGACGACGACTTCAGACACCGCAGGGTGTTCGAGCAGCGTCGCCTCGATCTCTTGCGGATAGACGTTCACCCCACCTGTGATGATCGTGTCGAATTTCCGGCCCGCTAGGAACAAGTAGCCGTCGGAGTCGACGTACCCGAGATCGCCGACGGAGAACGCGTCCCTGCGCCACGCAGCCTTCGTTTTTACCTTGTCGCGCCAGTACTCGAAACGTTCTGCGTTCGGGTCCGACACCCACACGGTGCCGATCCGACCTGCCGGGAGCGGCGTGTGGTCGTCGTCCAGGATCTCGATCTGTGCTCCTGCAGAGGCCGTGCCGACACTTCCGGGTTTGCGTAACCACTCGTCGGTCGAGATACGCGTCGCTTGGCCTTCGGTCGATCCATAGAACTCCCAAACTGAACCAAAGGGAAAGAGGTCGATGGCGCGACGTTTGGTCTGCTCCCGTATGGGCGCTCCCGCGTGAGCAACCAAGCGCAACGACGAGAGATCGTGCGTGCTCAAGGTGCGGGCACCCAAAGCCATGATCCTTTCGAGGTGGGTCGGCACCATGAACGTCGATGTCGCGCCGAACATCTCGATCGCCGCGAGCGTTTCTCGGGCATCGAACTTGCCTTGAACGACGACGGTCCCGCCGGCTTCAAGGGTTCGCAGCGAGAAGCGGTGGGGGGCCGAGTGAGTCACGGGCGAGCAGACGAGGTGAACGTCTGTTGCGTCGATCGCCCACATCGCCCGGAACTCGCGCGACCGACGTCCGGCTTCTCTGGCAGTGAGCGGCTCGACCCACACGCCCTTCGGTCGCCCGGTGGTGCCGGACGTGTAATGCATCGGGCGCCCAAGCGCGCCCGGAGCGAGCTTGGCCGGCTTGGATTCGTGCAACACGCGCTCGTAAGCGTCGCCGAAGGTGACGACTCGATCGACGCCTTCGCCCTCGACGGGCCGGTCCGTGAACAGCCACTTGGCACCCGAGTCTTCCAACACATACGCGATCTCTGGTGGCGTCAACAGCGCGTTTATCGGTACGGGAACGATCCCTGCCCGAAGCGCCCCGATCGTCACCTCGAGCAACTCGATCCGATTGGAGGCGAGCACCGCAACGCGATCGCGGCGCTTGACGCCCGCAGCGCGTAACGCTCCGACGAGCCTGCGCTGGCGAGTATCCAATTGCCCGAACGTCAGTGTGCGGCCGAGCATGACCAATGCTGCTGCATCCGGTGTCGTTTCGGCGAATCCGCCGATGCCGTCCATCAGCTCCGGGAGCTGTGCTCGGCTTCGATCAGTCCTCGGGCTATCGCGGGGGCCCAATCGGGCGGGATCTCGGGGACCGCATAACGGTCGGGACCACGCTCAGGTTCGGGCTGGAACACGAGCCACCGCCCTATCTGGCCGACCTGACGGTAGTACCACGCTGCTTGTCCGAGGATCACAAGCGGAAAGAGCCAGAAGCTTCCGCGCTCGCCGGTCAGGGCTAGGTCGGCGATCCCGTAGACGAGAGTCAGGAAGATCATCCCGGCGGCGTTACGCGCGGCCGATGTCGCTATCGCGTCTGCGCGCATATCGCGCAGTCTCTTGTCCTTTTCACGCGCCTTCTTGATGCGATCCGGGTCGAGCGCGAAGAAACCGCCGTAGAGTGCCTGCGCGCAGGCGATCGCTGCTAGTAAACGAAAGACCCAGCCCGCTTGCGCCGATGACAGCGGCCTGTCCTGCCTAATGTGGGCGAGGAACAGATCCGGGAGTCGCATCACTGCGATAGCGGTGATGGCGACGATCGCGATCACTACGACGAACGGCCATCTACGCCGGTCGATCAATTGCTGCATCGCCCCAGCGTATTCGACCGATTGTTACGCTTCGTGGAGTGAATATGCGCCAGGCGATCGCCGCGGCGCTGCGCCGGGACCCGGACCTCGTTCCGAAGATGGCTCGTTCCTTGCGCGAGCGCATCGATGACGACGGAGCCGTTGCGTCCATGGTTCAAGCAGCCGAAGCTCTCGAACCGATAATCGCCGATGCCGTCGAGAAGAGACCGTCGCGTCTCAACCGCCTCGGTCTGAGAAGCGCACACCTGCTCGCAAGCCTTGCGGAGGAGGACGACCGATCGAACCGGCAGCTGGCGCGGATCGCGCGCGGCTCGAGTGTGGGGATCGTGTTCGTCGACGTTGCAGAGTTCACCACTTACACGGCGACGCACGGTGATGACGACGCAGTTGCTCTTCTGGGCCGGCTGAACGACCGAGTAGCGAGCTGCACTAAGGCTGCCCGAGGCGAAGTCGTCAAGCGACTCGGAGACGGTTTCCTCATCGCCTTTCCGTCTGCATCGCAAGCCGTGCGCGCAGCGGTCGCTCTCCAAGAGGCCGCGCAACGCGATCCGAAGATCGACGTCCGTATAAGGGTGGCTGTGCATGCAGGGGAGCCCCTGGTCGAGCAGGACGACTTACTCGGGCACGATGTGAATCTGACTGCGCGTTTGCTAGATCACTGTCGTCCCGGCTCGGTCGTTGTGTCCGAAGCCGCTAAAGACCTCGCCGAGCGAAGGCTGAAGAAGATCGGATTCGGCTCGCGCAAGAGGGTCAAGGTACGGGGCCTTGCCGGCAAGGTCGAGATCTATACGGCCGAACGTAAGCAGGAAGCGGCTTAACGCCAGCGCTCCCAGAGCTCGTACGCAATGACGGATCCGACCTCGTGCGCGAGCTCCTTGAGCTTCGTGACACGGCTGCGATGCAATTCGAGATAGGAGTCGGGGCTTGCCCACGCGTTGGTGAAACCAAGGTCGTGGGCGATCAGCTTCAGACGTTCGGAATGTAGCGGGTCCGACACCAGCAGCAGCGTGTCGATCTGCTTGTCGGCCGCTACATCGCCCAGCGCGCGCAGGCTCTCCAGTGTCGTCTTCCCTCCGACCTGTGAGATGGCGTCACTCTTGATGCCTCGAGACTGGAGGTAGCGGGCACCTGCCTCCGCTTCCGTGAAGTTGTCACCCGGTTTCTTGCCGCCCGTCACGACGATCTGAGACGACATCTGTTGCCTGAAGAGGTACGCGGCGTGGTTCAGCCGCGCCTCGAACACGGGTGACGGCTTTCCGTTGTATTGAGCGGCCCCGAGAACGACGATCGCGTCGGCATAGTGC
>JALZGD010000182.1 GCA_030861205.1 Actinomycetota bacterium | reverse complement strand
GGGCCGGCTTTCCTTCGCTGCGGACGTCCCGACGTACCGGTCGTGTACGACGACGCGTCGAAGTTACACCTCGGGAAAGCAACGACGTTGCGCGACGGCGACGACGTCACGATCGTGGCGAACGGCATCATGGTCGCAATGGCGCTCGATGCCGCCGAAGTCTTGAGCGGCGAAGGCGTGCAGGTGCGAGTTCTCGACATGCACACCGTGAAGCCGGTTGACGTCGCCGCGATCGAGAAAGCCGCGAACGAGACGCGCGGTTTGGTCGTAGCCGAGGAGCACCTTGCATACGGGGGCTTGGGGGCGACCGTGTCGATGGTCGTCGCCGAGCGCAAGCCCAGCAGGATGGCTTTCGTGAACGTCGGAGATACCTATGCGACCTCGGGGACCCCACAGCAGTTGTTGACCCAGTACGGCCTCACGCCCGAAGCGATAGCCGATGCCGCTCGTCGCGTCTTGAAGGACTAGCCCCAGCTAGAAGACACGCTTCGAATCGAGAAGGATCGTCACGGGCCCATCGTTGACGAGAGCAACCTGCATCGTGGCACCGAACGACCCGGTCGCGACGTGGACACCGCGCATCGCGATGTTCTGCGCGACCGACTCGTAGAGTCGTTCTGCGGTCTCGCCGGATGCTGCATGGACGAACGAGGGCCTGCGACCCTTGCGTGCATCGCCGTGCAGGGTGAACTGCGAGACGACGAGGGCCGAGCCGCCGGCCTCGATCAACGAACGGTTCATCTTTCCATGCTCGTCGTGGAAGATACGCAGATCCACGATCTTGTCGGCCATCCAGCGTGCGTCCGACTCGTCGTCGTCCGTCCCGACGCCTACGAGCGCGAGCACGCCGCGGTTTATCTGGCCTATCACCTGCGACCCGATCGCGACCGAAGCAGAGTTCACGCGTTGAACGACAGATCTCATGGAGCGATCGGAAGCACCGCTTGGAGGATGCTCCGCGCTATCGGAGCGGCCACCTCTCCACCGACACCCCCGTACTCGGCGACGACCGCGACTGCGACCTTGGGTGCCCCGCCCGGCGCGAAGCAGATGAACCAGGCATGGTTCTTCCGTTTCCCGCCCACGTCGACCTCTGCCGTCCCTGTTTTGCCCGCCACGTCGGCTCCCGCGATGTTTGCCGCCGAGCCCGTTCCGCCCTGCACGACACGCTCCATCAGCGTGGTCATCGTCCGGGCGGTAGAAACCTTCATGACGCGGCGCCCTTCCGGCTTCTGCTCCTTCGTGATGCGCGGCTCCATGCGACGTCCGCGGTTCGCGACGGCCGCGGCGACAGTTGCCATCTCTAGAGGTGTGGCGACGACCTGCGCTTGGCCGATCGCCGAGAACATCAGGTCCGCGTCATCTTGCGGTCGAGGGAAAGAGGAAGCCTCGACCCCCAGCGGCAAGTCGGGTTTCTCGTTGAACCCGAACAGCTTCCCGTACTTGTAGAGCTTCGCGCCTCCCAGTTTTTCCGCTACCTGCGCGAACACGGTGTTGACGCTGAACTTCAGGGCATCGGCGAAGCTGATGTCCGCAAAGTGCTCGTGGTGGAAGTTGTGGACGCCCCGGTAGTCGTAGGGGCCGGGGAAACGGTCGGCCGGAGACACCGTTTTCGTGTCGAGAGCAGCGGTTGCCGTCACGACTTTCATCGACGATCCCGGCGGATACAAGCCGACCCGCGACCTGTCGAAGGGCACTACCCCATTCGCGCCCACGTAGGCGTTGGGATCCAGCGGACCGGATGTTGCAAGTGCCAGGATGTCGCCGTTCGACGGATCGAGGACGACTGCCGCCCCAACGGTCGATCCGAGAGCCGATTCCGCGGCCCGCTGCACTCTCACGTCGAGCGTCGTCTCAATCGACCGTCCGGCCCGCCCGCGCTTGCGACCGAGGACCTCCAACGTTTTGCCCTTGCGGTCGACCAGCTCGAGCTTCGTCGTCGGAGTCCCGGCCAACAAATCGTCGAGCCCGGCTTCGAGCCCGGCCTTGCCTGCGTAATCACCGACGTCTCCTGTGAGGCACCCGTGCTTGCAGGCGGGAGCGTGTCCGGCGCTCGCAGCGACGTCCTTCTTCGAAAGCGTCCCGAGGTATCCGACGGCGTCGCCGGCCAGTGACCCCTGCGGGTATTTCCTGTCGGCACCGGTCCCGCGCGCCAGCGGAACGCCGTGGCGGTCTGTGATCGAGCCTCGTTTCGCCCATCGGTAGACGACGTCGAAGTCTCGAGCTCTCGCAACACCCGGCCACAGAGCGGAGCCATTCCAACGGACCTCCCACGCGTCCGAGCTCGCGTCGTAGACCAGCACCAGCGTTCCGCTCAAGCGCACTGGCCCCGTGACGGCACGCGAGTGGTAGGTGACCGAAACCAGCACGCGGGCGGTCAACCCCGAGGACGGCGAAGCCCCCGAAGGGAAGCTCGGCTGTCGGACCGGCTGTGTGCGTACGACCTCGAAGCCTCGGACCGCGCCGGCGTCAAGACTGTTCCGAAAGAATCGCGACAGCTTCGTCGCCGGCCATCTCGCTGCAGAGTGATCGTCGAACGCGCCGACCATCCCTTCGACATCCATCGCGTTCCACGACGATATGAAGCGGTCGGCAGCCGCCTGGACGGAGGCGACGCGAGGCGTCGAGCTCGATGTGCACGACGCAGGCAATGCAACGACACACAGCGCAACAGCGAGCCGACGACGGAAGCGCACTAAGAATCAGTTACGGGCCGCCGCGGGAACCACTCTGTAGACGTCGAAGACCGAATCGACCCTTCGGACGCTTTGAAGAACGTGCTCGAGATGGTTCGGATCGGCAAGCTCGAACGTGAAAGTCAGCGTCGAGATCCCATCCCGGCCGACTCGCGTGGACGATGACACGATCTGTATCCCTTGATCGGAGATCGCGGACGTCACGTCTCGCAACAGCTTGGTTCGGTCGAGCGCCTCTATCTGGATGCCGACCTCGAAAGTCCCCCGCTGACGGTCGTCCCACCACACTTCGACCATCCGGTTCTCGTCGGTCGCCTTGAGGGCCTGCGCATTTGGACAGTCAACACGATGCACGGAAACCCCTCGCCCGCGCGTGAGGAAACCGACGACCGGGTCGCCGGGGACGGGCGTGCAGCAACGCGCAAGCCGGACGAGCAGGTCGTCGAAACCCTCGACCACGACACCGCGGCCGCGCCGGGACGATCTGGGCCGCGGGGCTATCTCCGGCTCCGGCTCCGCGTCGTCGTTGTCCGGCGTGAAAAGCCGGATGACGCGCGTGGTGACCGACTGCGGTGAGAGATGGCCCTCGCCGATCGCGACGTGCATAGCTTCCACGTCCGGGAACTTCAGCTCATCTGCTGCCTGTTGCAATAGGTCGCCCTTCGACAGCTTGTCCACCGGAAGTCCCTGCTTGCGCATCGCCTGCGCGAGCGCCTCGCGTCCTTGGGCGAGCGCATCTTCACGTCGTTCACGAGCGAACCATTGCCTGATCTTGTTGCGGGCGCGCGGCGTTTGGACCACCTGGAGCCAGTCTCGCGACGGAGACGCCGCTCCCTTCGTCGTGATGATCTCGACAGAGTCGCCCGAGGCCAGTTGATGGCTAAGCGGAACGAGACGCCCGTTCACCCTCGCGCCGACGGTCCTGTGTCCGACTTCGGTGTGGATCTGATACGCGAAGTCGATCGGAGTCGCGTTGCGCGGCAACTCGAGCACATCGCCCTTGGGTGTGAAGACGAAGACCTCGTCCGCATACAAGTCGATCTTCAGGGACTCCATGAACTCCTTGGGGTCCGAGGACTCCTTCTGCCATTCCATGAATCGTTGCAGCCAAGCGATCTCGTCTTCCGACACTTTGCCCTGACGTTGCTCCTTGTAGAGCCAGTGCGCGGCGATACCGAACTCGGCTGCCTTGTGCATCTCGCGCGTGCGGATCTGGATCTCCATCGGCCGTCCGCCACGTCCCATCACGGTCGTATGCAGCGACTGATACATGTTGAACTTGGGCATCGCGATGTAGTCCTTGAACCTGTTTGGAACAGGCGTGTAGAGCGTGTGCAGCGCACCGAGGGCCGCGTAGCAGTCCCTGACAGACTCGACGACGACCCGGATCCCGACGAGGTCGAAGATCTCGTCGAACTGCTTTCCGCGTAGGACGATCTTCTCGTAGACCGAATAAAGGTGTTTCGGCCGTCCCGATACCTCGGCCTTGATCTTCACGTCACGAAGCTTCGAAAGAATCTCGTCGCAAACCTCGTCAAGGACACCCTCGCGTTCCGGCTGCCGTCCCTGAACGAGCGCTTCGATCTCCTCGTAGCGCTTCGGATGGAGCGTCTGGAACGCAAGGTCCTCGAGCTCCCACTTGATCGCGTACATGCCGAGACGGTGAGCGAGAGGTGCGTAGATCTCGAGGGTTTCGCGCGCGATCAGCTCACGGCGCTCTTTGGGGAGTGGCGAAAGCGTCCGCATGTTGTGCAACCGGTCGGCGATCTTGATCAGCAACACCCTGACGTCGCGGGCGGTAGCGATGATCATCTTGCGAAGGTTCTCGGCGCGCGACTGCTCCGCCGATCGGAACCCGATCCTCTCGAGCTTCGTCACGCCGTCGATCAGCATCGCAACCTCGTACCCGAAGATCGTTTCGATTTCCTTCAACGAAAGATCCGTGTCTTCGACGGCGTCGTGTAGCAGGGCGGCTGCGACCGTCGTTTCGTCAAGGCCGAACTGCGCCAAGACCATCGCGACGCCGAAGGGGTGTGTGATGAACGGGTCGCCCGATTTTCGGAACTGACCTTCGTGAGCCGCGGCGGCCGTGTCGAAAGCGCGCTCGACGACCTTGAAATCGCCCTTCGGCCGGCGGGAGCGCATCTCTTTGAGAAGCTTGTCGAGACCGGGAGGGACCGGCGCTCGCGTCGGGCGGACCTTCTTTAGAACCGCTTTGACTCCACTATCGGGACGCGATGCCATACGTCATTCTAAGGCCGCGCAGGTGCGAAGCTAAGACTCGATCACTGGGAAGATGCGCGGTCTCTGACGAAAGTGACTAGGTCGTTCCCGCGCATCTCGCCGACCTTCCAACCAGCCGTCATCCACGCTCGACTGTGCATCCGGTGCTCGTCGTTGCGCCACCACGATGGGAAACGAGCGTTCGAGGGCAACGGCGCGCCGACGACGTCCTCTATATCCGCGAGCGTCATAGCGATCTCGTCGACGGCCGCCGGCTGTTCGGCGAGAAACACTGCGAGCCGGATGTACTTGAGCGATCGCCGGTCTTGTGGCGCTGGCTGTTCCACCCCTCGAAGCCTGACAAGGACGGCCGCG
>JALZGD010000033.1 GCA_030861205.1 Actinomycetota bacterium | reverse complement strand
GTACCGAGCGAAACGATCGCACCTCCGATGATGGTGTACGTTCCGGCAAGGAAGAATGCGTGCGCGACATCGCTGACGTGAGCGTACTCACCGGATCCGCTGTAGCCCTTGACGTAACTGATGATGTCGAAGACCGCGGCAAAGATGTACGCGGTGATCGGGATGTCGGTTAGAGGCGGATGGAACGGCTTGCCCGAATACCCGCGGATCCCCTTGAACTTACGGCCCTTCAAACTCATCCCCGGCCGAATCGAGAACAATCTCGCCATCTCTACCTCCCGCTATCTATCCGTCCCCGCCATTACAAGCTAGATGTCTTCAGGGTTCGCGAACGTTGGCTAGTGCGAGGAATTCCTCGCGCGTCTTGATATCGGACCTGAGCAACCCCGTCATTGCCGACGTCACAGTCTTCGTTCCTGCGGCCTGGACTCCGCGGATCGTCATGCATTGATGCTCCGCTTGCAAGATCACCCCGACCCCTTTGGGGGCGACGTGATCCTCGATCCACGTCGCGATCTGCTTGGTCATTCGCTCCTGCACCTGGAGGTCGCGCGCGTAATGCTCGACGATGCGCGCAAGCTTGCTCAGTCCCAGGATGGAATCGCCTGGGATGTACCCGACGTGTGCGACGCCGTGGAATGGAAGTAGATGGTGCTCGCACAACGACGCGAAGGGGATGTCCTTGGCGATGACGAGCTCGTCGTAGCCGTCGGTGTTCGGAAACGTCGTTGCCTTGAATGGCTGCCGAGTCAGCAACTCGCGATACATGCGCGCGATCCGGCCCGGAGTGTCCTGAAGACCGCGCTCGACGAGATCTATGCCGAGCGCGTCGAGCATTTCGGCAACGGCCGCCTCCGCGCGCGGGACGTCTGGGGGCGGTCGCAGTGAGGTAACGCTCGAGCTCATGTGATCTCCTCGCTCTTGTCTACGGTGACACAACATTGGCCGGGTGTGGGCGTTAGGCGTGCATCGAGGGACTCGTTGCCGAGTCCCCGAAGAACACCATCGATAAACGACCGATTCATCTGGCACACGACCCCTGGGGATGTCGCCGCAAGGTCGTGGAACGGGCAATTGCGCAAAGCCACCGCCCCGCATTCCGTTCGATACGGTTCGTACCCCTGATCTTCGAGGACGGATGCGACGGCGTTCAGGGCACGTTCAGCGCCGGGCGGTCTGAGACCCTGGCGGGTGCGCACGTCGGCGCCGAGCTCCTTACCGTGCTCGAACGCCACGCGCTCGGACACTTGTTGCGGGCTCTCGTTCTGCGACGTCGTTGCTACGGTTTCGACGAGGATCCGGCCGACGGTGTCATAGCGCCGCTGAGGGACCGACACCTCGATCTCGATGTCGGATGGCTCGTACATCTTGGAACTGCGTCCGGCGAGACTGGTCGAGCGGTGGGCAGGGCGCGCGTAGTGGGCCACCAGCAGACCGCGCTCCACGAGCTTGTCGAGGTGAAACGCGGCGAGCTTCCGAGAGATGCCGACCTGGCTGGCAGCCTCATCGCGGGATACCGGTCGTCGCTGCGAGCGGATAAAGAGGTACATGCGCCGGCGAAGGTTGTCGCTGAGGGCGCCGATGGCCTCCGACGCCCTGGCAAGGTCGGTCATGCGGCGCAGCATAACGCAAAAAAATATTAGCTAAATAGTCGGTTCCAGCGCTCGCCGAGGCGCTAAACCTACGTTTATTCGCGGATTACACCGTCCCCCTGACCGTCGACGGCTGGTCGCCCAACAGGCGTTCTAGGACGCCGGCCACGAGGGCTGCTCGCTGTGGCATCTCCGCGACAACGACGTGCTCGCCCTCCGCGTGCGCGCCGGCCCCGACCGCTCCGAGGCCGTCGAGGGTCGGCTGCCCCAGCGCGGCTGTGAAGTTTCCATCCGATACGCCGCCGGCACCGATGCCCCACAGCGGACCGATCCCGATGTCGTCGGCGACGGCCGACGCGAGCTCGAACAGCTCGGCAGACGCATCAGGCTCGAGGGGCCCCCGGTTGGGACCGCCGACCAGCGTCATCTCCACGCCCGGGACGACCGGCTCGAGCGCGCGCAAAGCGTCGTCAACCCGCATCTGCTCTTTGGTTGTTGGCGCGCGCACGTCGATCTGCAGGACGCCGGCA
This sequence comes from Actinomycetota bacterium, assembly GCA_030861205.1. GTDB lineage: Bacteria > Actinomycetota > CADDZG01 > CADDZG01 > WHSQ01 > JALZGD01. Next base: position 12,142 of record JALZGD010000033.1, on the reverse strand, counting down.
GCTGGGATCGTGTTCGAGGTCGTGCCCGCGTGGGCGACAGTCGGCGTGACCGTCGTCCCGACGCGGGGATGCGCGATGGCCTCGAGATCCCTCACCACGTGAGCGAGCTGGATCAGGGCGTTTGCTCCCTTCTCGGGATCGAGTCCTGCGTGCGACGCGCGGCCCTCGAGCAAAACTTCGTAGAAGGAGGCTCCCTTTCGTGCGATCTTCACCGCACCCTGACCACTCGGCTCGAGCACGAGAACCGCGAGGACGTCTGCGGCGATCGTCTCGATGAGATGGCGAGACGTATGGCCGCCCGTCTCCTCGTCCGAGGTCACCAAGAACGCGATGCCTTCGGGATTGCCCAGCGCCGACACTGCGTGGAGGCCCTGCACGACTCCAGCCTTCATGTCGAAGGCTCCCGGGCCCGACGCGATGCCGTCATTGACGGTGAACGGCCACCGAGCGGTCGTTCCTCGCGGCCAGACGGTGTCGACGTGACCGAGCAACAGAACGCGCGGCGTACCGAGTCGCCACAGGAGATGGGGACGTCCGTCGACGCGGGCGACCTCGGGAGAGTCGCCGAGCAGTCGCTTGCCGATATCGGATAGCAGCGCGCATCCCGACTCGATCGATTCGAGGTCGGCCGTCGGCGTCTCGGACATCACTAGAGCTTCTAGATCGCCGACCATCGAGCTCGTTGCCGCGCGGAGTTTTTCGAGAGAAGACATCAGGGTCAGGCTACGTGACGCGCCGCATCCGGACGGACGGCGTTACTAGATCCAATCGAGAGTGCGCTCGACGGCCTTCTTCCACAGCGCTACTCGCTGAGTGCGGCCGGCGTCGTCGATCCTCGGCTCCCAGCGCTTTTCGATCGCATAGTTCCGACGGAGATCGTCGAGGTCCTCCCATATGCCAACGGCCAGCCCCGCGGCGTAGGCGGCGCCGAGGACGGTTACTTCCGAGGTTGAGGGTCTCACGACCGAGAACCCGAACATGTCTGCCTGGAACTGCATCAACAGGTCGTTCACGACCATTCCGCCGTCGACTCGCATCTCGTCCGGCTTGGGCGGACCTACGTCGGCGAGCATCGCATCGGCCAACTCCATCGATTGAAAAGCCGCTGCCTCCAGTGCTGCTCGTGCGATGTGAGCTTTCGTTGCGTAGCCCGTCAGCCCGGCGACGACGCCGCGGGCGTCGCTGCGCCAATGGGGGGCGAACAGACCGGAAAACGCGGGCACCAGCACCACGCCGCCGTTGTCCTCAACGCTCGCTGCAAGCTCCTCGACTTCGGCGGAGCTATCGATGATCTGTAGGTTGTCTCGAAGCCACTGGATCAATGCGCCCGCGACTGCGACCGACCCCTCCAGTGCATAGGTAGCCGGCTCGCTACCGATCTTTGCCGCGACCGTCGTGATCAGGCCGTGATCGGAAAAGACGAGCTCCGTTCCTGTGTTCAGCAGCATGAAGCAGCCGGTTCCGTACGTGTTCTTGACGTCGCCCTTGTCGAAACACGTGTGTCCGAACAATGCAGCTTGCTGATCGCCCAGGATGCCGGCTATCGGAACGCCTTCGAGCGACCCGCGCGCCGGCGCGTAGACGTCGCTCGAAGGAACTATCGCGGGCAGCATCGCTCGCGGTATGCGCAACTCGTCGAGCATCGACCGATCCCATTCCAGCGTCTCGATGTTCATGAGAAGGGTTCGGCTCGCGTTCGTCACGTCGGTGACGTGCACCCCTCCGTCGGGTCCTCCCGATAGCTGCCACGCGATCCAGCTGTCGACAGTTCCGAAGAGGACGTCGCCTTTCTCCGCCGCGGCGCGAGCGTCATCGTCGCGAGCGAGCAGCCACTGGATCTTGAGAGCCGATGGGTAAGTCGATACCGGCAAGCCGGTCGTCTTCTGGAACCTGTAGACACCGCCGTCGCGCGTCAGATCGCGGATTCGATCTTCGGTCCGGGTGTCCTGCCAGACGATCGCGTTAGCGATGGGCCGGCCCGAGGATCGTTCCCACATCACGACGGTCTCGCGCTGGTTCGTGATCCCTATAGCGGCGATATCGGACGCGTTGGCGCCGGACTTCTCGAGCGCCACGTCGATGCACCGACTGACGTTCTCCCAGATCTCCATGGGATCGTGCTCGACCCATCCGGGCTGTGGGAAGAACTGGCGATGCTCCAGCTGATGAGACGCGATGGCGTTCGCACTTCGATCGAACAAGATGCAGCGCGAGCTCGACGTTCCTTGGTCGATAGCCGCGATGAGTTCTGCGGCGCCTGTCATGCGCAAACCCTAGTGTCCCGGCGCTTGCCCTGAGTGAAACAATGAGGCCGTGCCGGCTCCGCGTGTCCAGAAGACTTCGCTGTGGTCGATCCGGTCGGAGGACTCGATCCTCTCGATGGGCTCGTTCGCGTCGGTGGGCTCGGCGCTCTCCGGTGCCTCGCGATGGTCGGTGATGTCCTGGCGAGCCGTTCGAAGCGTGATGGGCCAACGGGTTTCGTAACGCCGTAACGAGGAATAGATCGTCCCGTTAGTAGTACGTGATCAATGTTGTCGTTTCGAGCACGGAGCGACCCATGCACGCTCTAGCTCCATAGAAAGGGGCCTGTCTCATGATCGTTTGGATCATCATCGTCGTGCTGGCAATCATTGGGCTGTTCGCGCTGCTCAGGGGCCGCGCCTAGTCGCCCCCTCGTCGTCAGTGCCCCCGGCAGGATTCGAACCTGCGCACCGCGCTCCGGAGGCGCGTGCTCTATCCCCTGAGCTACGGGGGCAACTAAGACCGATCAACCCCTCGACCTACGGGGGTGCACAAAGAGCGTAGAACATCGCTCGTAAAAGCCCTGCGTCGACAAACAGCCGACGGGTACCATCGAGACATGGCAACGGGGAAACGGATCCTCGTGTGCGACGACGACCCCGTGATCCTTCGTCTGCTGCAGGTGAATCTCGAGCTTGAGGGATACGAGGTCCTCACCGCTCAGAACGGGGAAGAGGCTGTGGAGGTCGCGACTGCCGAGCTCCCCGACCTGATCCTTCTCGACATCATGATGCCGCGCATGGACGGCTACCAGGCCGTCAAGCTGATCAAGAGCCAGGACAACACCAAGCACATCCCGGTCGTGTTCGTCTCCGCGAAGGCGCAGCAGAGCGATGTCGATCTCGGCAAGAGTTACGGGGTAGCCGACTACCTGACGAAGCCGTTCGATCCCACGGAGATGATCGATCTCGTCGGCCGCTTGGTGGGTTAAGCGTCGTGATCACCGATCATCTTGCAGGTCTCGTTCGCGAGGCCCTGGACAGGGCGATCTCCGAAGGGGCCGTTCCAACCAACGGATCCGCCGTCGTCGAATTCGAGAGACCGCGCCGTGCCGAGCACGGCGATTGGACGACCAACGTCGCTCTATCGGCAGCGGGTGGGAACGTCCCCCCGCGAGCGGTTGCGGAAGCGGTTGTGGCACGTCTCCCGCACTCCGACGTGATCGGACGGGTCGATATTGCCGGGCCGGGGTTTATCAACTTCGAGTTGGCTCCTCAGTACTTCCACGACGTCGTCAAACGCGCGGCGCGGACAGGTTCCGGGTTCGGTAGAAGTGATGTCGGTGCCGGAAAAACCGTGAACGTCGAGTACGTATCGGCGAACCCGACCGGCCCGATCAGCGTCGTCAGTGGCCGACATGCGGCCGTGGGCGATGCGATCGCGCGGCTACTCGAGGCTACGGGTTATCGCGTCACGCGCGAGTTCTACCTGAACGACGCCGGGCGGCAGATCTCGCTGTTCGGTGCGTCTGTCGGTGCTCGATACCTTCAGTCCTTCGGCCGCGACGCGCAGGTGCCCGACGACGGATACCAGGGCGATTACGTGAAGGACATCGCTGCCCAGATCCGAGAGCAGGTCGCAGACCGATACGTCGACGCCCAGGAAGACGATCGCAACGCGGCTCTAGCCGAGCTCGGTCTCGAGCTGATGGTCGCGAACATGAAGGAATCCCTTGCACGTTTTGGGACCGAGTTCGACGTATGGTTCTCGGAACGCTCGTTATGGGGCGAACCGATGGAGGACGCCATCGAAGAGCTCGATCGGCGGGGCTTCATCGAAGATAAAGAGGGAGCGCGGTGGTTCTTGTCGTCGCGGCTTGGCGACGACAAAGATCGCGTCATCGTTCGATCCGACGGTCGTCCTACATATCTCGCGCCCGACGTTGCATACATGGCCGACAAGTTCGCTCGCGGTTTCGATCGCTTGATCTACCTTCTCGGCGCCGATCACCACGGAACGGTGGCACGTTTTCTCGCGGCCGCAGAGGCGCTCGGCTTCGGAAAAAGCAAAGTCGAGATCAGGATCCTGCAGGTCGTGCGTCTGACGTTGGGTGGGCAAGCGTCGAAGGGCTCGAAGCGGGCCGGCGTGATCGTGACACTCGATGAACTCGTGAGAGAAGTCGGAAAGGACGCGGCGCGCTACACGTTCCTCACGCGTTCGATAGATGCTCCGCTCACATTCGATATCGAGCTGGCGAAGCAGCAGGCTCCGGAGAACCCTGTCTATTACGTTCAATACGCCCACGCGCGGATCTGCTCGATCCTTGGGCGAGCGCGCGAGGAAGGCAGAGATCTGGACATCGAGACTGCCCCACTACATGTCCTCACGCACGAGCAAGAGTCCGCGTTGATGCGCAAGCTTGCTGCGTACGAGGACATGGTGCCCGATGCGGCTGAACTACGCGCCCCTCAAAAGGTCTGCGCCTTCATCGAAGAGCTCGCGTCTGTCTTTTCGGCGTTCTATAGAGACTGTCGTGTTATCTCAGAGGACGACGACGCGACTCGGGCGCGACTTGCCCTGTCTGTCGCCACCAAGAACGTGATCGCGGACGGGCTCGGTCTTTTGGGCGTCGACGCACCGGAGAGGATGTAGCTGATGGACTTCGTTCAACTAGACGTCTTCGCGGATGGCGCGTATTCGGGTAATCCGCTGGCGGTGTTCCCGGACGCAGCAGAGTTGTCGACCGGTCAGATGCAGTCGATCGCGTCCGAGATGAATCTGTCGGAAACGACGTTCGTGACGAGAGTCTCGGCCGATTCGTACGACGTCAGGATCTTCACCCCGAAGATCGAACTGCCGATGGCAGGACATCCCACCCTGGGCACGGCATGGTGGTTGCGACATTCCGGTCGGATATCTGGCGGTGAAGTCGAGCAGCGTTCCGCTGCGGGAGCGACCGCCGTTACGTTCGAGGGCGATCTCGTATGGCTGCAGCGCACCGGATCCGTCGACCAGGACCTCGAGCGATCTAAGCCGAACCTTCATGCCGAGCTCGCCGACGCTCTGGGGGTCGACGAGTCGGACATCGGGTTGGAAGCGCGCGAGCTGGGACGGTCGGGACGACTGGCTCCGGCCCTCGCGGAAGCCGGAGTGCCGATGCTGATGGCACCGTTGCGAGACCTCACCGCACTTCAAAGGGCGTCGAGCAGCGGTGCGCTTACGGCGTTCAACGACATGGGCGCGTACTGCTTCACCGCGACACAAGCAGGACGTCTCCGGGCGCGCGGCTTCTTCCCGGGTGCCGGCGTCGCGGAGGATCCTGCCACGGGCGTCGCCGCCGCAGCGCTCGGGATCTATCTGGCCGACCGGATCGGGACGACGAAGGTCGAGATCGCTCAGGGCGTCGAAATGGGCCGCCCGTCGAAGATCCTTCTGGATGCTCGCCAGGACCACGTGCGCGTCGGCGGTCGATGTGTCCACATCCTCGAAGGTCGCCTCACTCGTCTGCCGTAGGGCCCTCCGCAGAATAGGTCTGGCTCGCCGGAATCGCGCCTTCTATTCAGCGGCGAACCCTTAATCTCGCTCCTTCTATAGGAGGCGTTGATGACGAACGAGGCACTTCTTGATGAGCTCGTCGAGTGGCTGTCGATCCCTTCGATCTCGTCGGGTGGCGGCGATCCGCGCGAGCTGATCCGAGCGGCGGAATGGGCGCAGCGGAAGATCACGGCCGCGGGCGGTACCGCGGAGGTGCAGCAAACGCAGGGCAACCCGCTGGTGGTCGGGGAGCTCGCATCCAGCAGGCCGAACGCTCCCGATGTGTTGATCTACGGTCACTACGACGTTCAATCACCGGACCCGCTCGACGCATGGACCACCCCGCCGTTCGAGCCGGCGATCAGAGACGAGCGTTTGTATGCACGCGGAGCTGCCGACGACAAAGGCAACTTCTTTCCGCTGCTATTCGTCGCGTGTGAGCTGGCCGCTGCCGGAGAGTTACCGGTGAACGTGCGCGTGTTGATCGACGGCGAAGAGGAAGTGGGTGGCGACAGCGCCGCACAGTGGGTCGAGTCGGACCCACGCGGGGCAGCGTGCGCAATCGTCTTTGACAGCGAGATGCTCGACGAGACCACCCCGGCCATCACCCTGGGGGCGCGTGGGATGGTTGCCGTTCGGATCGACGTTCGCACGGCGCCTCGCGATCTCCACTCCGGCATGTACGGCGGCAGTGTCCTCAACGCCGTCCATGTGGTTCACCGGATGCTTGCCGCCGTGCTTCCGGGGCCGGACGGCCGTCTGCGTGACGAGTTGCGCGCCGGCATCCAGGATCCGACGGCCGAAGAGCTCGTCGAATGGAAATCGCTGCCCCCGGGCGACGATGTGATCTCCGAGGTCGGCGGTCGCCCTCTGACCGAGCAGTCGGGGGCCGAGTACTACATGCGCAACTGGGGCGATGCGTCCCTAGACGTCACCGGCCTTGCGGGCGGCGACGCCGTACAGATGAGAACGATCACACCGGCGTTCGCTCAGGCGAAGCTTGCGATGCGTCTCGCTCCCGGCCAGGACAGTGCCGAGATGGCGCGCGTGCTCGAGAGACTGCTGAAAGACGCAGCCCCTGCGAACGCCGATGTGACGATCTCGTTCGACCATGCCGACGCCGCCGTCTTCGATCCTCGCGATCGCGCGCTCGTCATCGCTCGGGAAGCTCTCGAAGCTGCGTGCGGTGCGCCTCCGGCACTGATCCGCACCGGCGGATCGCTCCCGGTGCTTGCTGCATTCGCACGGCGGGACATCCCGACCATCCTGAGCGGTTTCACGCTGGCCCAAGACGCGTTCCATGCTCCCGATGAGAGCTTCCGCGTCGAGAGCGTTCGCCTGGGTGAGGCCGCCGCGCGTGAGCTGTACGCGCGACTTGCTGCACTTGCTCCCTGATGCAAGACGAAGTCTTCCCCGATACCGCCGAGGTTTCCCACGACGGGCATCTGATGCTCGGAGGATGCGATGTCGTCGAGTTAGCGCGTGATTTCGGGACCCCTTTGATCATTTACGACCGCGCGACAATCGAAGCGCGAGCGTCCTCTTACGCGGCGGTATTGGGCTCCGATCACGTCTTCTATGCGAGCAAGGCGTTCTGTTGCGTAGCGATCTGTGAATTGATCGAAACGCTCGGTATGGGGATCGATGTTTGCTCGGGTGGTGAGCTGCGCACGGCGCTGACGGCCGGATTCCCGCCGCCAAGAATCATCTTCCACGGAAACAACAAGTCTGTTGACGAGCTGAGGTATGCAAGTGAAGTAAACGTTGGGCGCATAGCCGTCGACTCGCTCGATGAGATCGATCGCTTGTCGAAGATCCCGGGTGAGAGCCGGTTGCTTTTGCGAGTCACACCCGGAGTCGAAGCGCACACGCACGAGTTCGTCCAAACCGGCCAGGAAGATTCGAAGTTCGGGTTCTCGCTAGCCGATGGCGTCGCGTTAGAAGCGATCGGACGCGCTCGAGAGCTCGACGGCTACAGGCTCGTCGGTCTCCATGCCCATATCGGTTCCCAGATCTTCGAGCTGGCAGCGGTCGAGCTCGCGGCGAAACGTTTGGCGTCCCTTGCGGCAAAGGCTGGAGACGAGTTCGGCCTCGAGACGCGCGAGCTGAATCTCGGAGGCGGATTGGGAATCGCGCACACGGTCGATGAGATGACTCCGGATCCCACTGCCGCGACTACGCATCTGCGGGAGGTCGCCGGGGCCGTTTTCCGCGATGCGGGTCTCGACGCTCCTGAGGTTTTCGTCGAGCCGGGGAGATCTTTGGTCGGCGCGTCGGGAGTAACCGTCTACGAGGTCGGTACGGTGAAGCACATCCCGGGAGTACGCACGTATGTGTCCGTCGACGGTGGGATGTCCGACAACATTAGGCCGGCCCTCTACGGGGCCCGCTACGAAGCGAAGCTCGCCAACCGCATGGAGGCTGCCGCGGGGCCGTTGATGGCGGTCGCCGGCAAGCACTGTGAGTCGGGCGACGTCCTGATAAAGGAAGCGCACCTACCTTCCGACGTCGGTCCCGGCGACCTTCTCTGCATCCCGGCCACAGGGGCCTACACGTATTCGATGGCCAACAACTACAACCGCGTCCCGAGGCCCGCGGCCGTGCTGGTTGCAAACGGCGACGCGACCGCCATCGTCGCCCGGGAAACAGCCTCTGACCTGCTGCGATACGACCGACGACTAGACGGGACACCCGCCTCGAACTGACCGACGGCCTCTAGGCAGAACGAGCTCGTTACGCGATTTGCCCCCTTTCGTACCAGTAGTGGGCAGACCCCGAAGGGGGCGGCGAAGCGACTCACGAAGGAGGCGTTACGTGGCACGACGGGCGATCTCGTTCGCAGTGGTGATCTTGGTTATAGCGGGCCTGCAGATGACAGGGACGGCCGGAGCGGCGCAAAGACTTGCCTCGAAGGACGATGGGCTCGAGCAGCACCCAAGCATCACGATCGGCGCCGACAATGAATTCAATCCGTCGAACGGTGTGTTGACGGGCAACGGGTCGAAGCAGCACCCGTACGTCATCTCGGGTTGGAAGGTCAACTCGATCTTCATCCACGACACCGATGCTTATTACGTCGTGAAGCACAACGACATCACGGGCCAGCTTGTGCTCAATTGGACGGGTGACCGCGCGATCGTCGTCGACAACCACATCGCCGACCTTCGGGTGAACGAGAACGTAAAGAGGACCGGCGAGGACACCAGCGGCCGCATCGTGCGCAACACATTCGATCTGGTCGGCCAACTGCGCCACTTCAACGGTCTCTTCGCATACAACACTGTCGGTTCTGCCGACTCGCCCGACTTTCCATTCTTCTCGAATGAAGCGGTTAACTTCGACGGCTTCAACGGAGCGCACTTCACTCACAACACGATCTACGGCTTCGTCGACGCGACCCTGCACGGGCACCACTTCAGCGAGCACTATGGCTCGAAAATGATGTACCGAATGGGCCACGAACACGTGCGGTACGACGAAGTGTGGATCACCAACAACAAGATCTATGCCGCCGGCTCACCATTCGCTCTTCGGTACAACGATCTGAACCACGCGGCGAACGACCGAACGGCCACTTCGGAGACCGATGAAGCGTTGAACGAGCCGCACGTACACCACACCCGGGTGCACATGAATCACAACACTCTGGTGGGATCAGGGCTTTCGGTCGAGGTATTCAACGCGGACGACGAGCACCACAGCCGGATAGGGCATGGTTCGGTGGAGCTACGTGGCAACAAGATCAGTCTGACTCGGGCATCGGGCGATGCTTGGAGCACGTACACGGGGATCTCGGTGCGTCAGGCGCAGGGCCTCACCTTGAAGGTCATCGGTAACAGCATCACCGAGACGGCCGCCCAGCTCGATTCGACGACCGGCTGGGATTCGAACGACGAGGGCATCTGGATGGACCGTCTGAAGACGGCGAAGGTCTACCTGTTCAACAACTCGGTCAACGGTGCGGCATACGGCATCCGAGCCCAGGACTTCGAGGAGTCGGTGACGTGGTGGGTCGGCAACCTCCGCACGACGGGCGTTGCCCACCCCATCTACTGGGACAACAGCGTCAAGAGCCAGCCGAGAAGGAGGGGCTGAGCCCGGTGTCGAGGCATTGGACTGCCTGCACTGCTTTGGATAGCATCCTCAGCGGGCAGAGCAAGCGGGGGCGAAGATGACACCTGAGCGGCGGCGGGAATTCGAGAACGTGTGGCCGGCACTGTCGCGGCGCGTCAAGAGCATGGTCTGCCGGAAGGGCGTGACGGGCGGAGATGTAGACGATCTCGTGCAGGAAGCCGCCCTACGCCTGTACCGGACGTGGGACCAAGTCGACCCGACTCGCGATCCGTGGCCATTGGTCTCGACGATCACACTGAACCTGTTACGCGACCGGGCGCGGCCGAGACCGATCCGCGAGATCACCGCCGATCATGTGCCAGAGAGAGCGGACTCGTACGAAGTCGAGCGCGCAGGCCTAGCTCGCATCGAGTTGGGCCGCGTCGAGAGCGCGATGGCGATGCTCAGCGCGTCGCACAGAACAGCTCTGCTGAACGAGATCGGTGACGGGGCCACGACAGGCGCCGATAGCGAAGCGACCCGCATGTTGAGGATGAGGGCCCGCAAGCGCCTGGCAGCGTTGCTGGAGAAGGCGTCCGCGATCCTGCTCCCGCTCCGGCCCAACCGCATCGGCGAGTTGATGGAATGGGCCTTTGGATCGCGACAGGTCGCGATGTCCACCGTCTCGTGTCTGTTGTGCGTCGCATTGGGCACGGTCACCGCATTCACCGGCGTCCTCGCGCCGCCCCGCGCGTTCGCACGGACGACGCGCTCTCGCTCGGACGCTGTGGCGAGAAGGCTGCAATCACAGGCGCTCCCAGCGCGCGATGCCTTCGCTCGGGCGGCCGAGCAGCGGGTGCGCTCCTCGCAAAGTACCGGGGCCCTGAACGCTCGCGTTTCGTCGCGAACAGCACGCACCCACAAGGCAGGCGGTTCGACGCAGCCCTCGACCTTGCCCAGCACGCCGCCGCTGCCCGCGCCCAACGCTCCGCTTCCGCAGCCTCCGCCGCTCCCGGCCCCACCGCCGGCTCCCAACGCGCCCCTGCCGAAGGTTCCGCCGGCGCCTCAGGCACCCCTTCCTAGGGTTCCTCTGCCTAAGGCTCCTCTGCCGGACCCGACGCGAGACGATGCCGTCGCTCACGCGACGAGCTCTATCAAGTGGGTTGCGGCGCCCGACAAATAGCAACGGGACACCCTCTCGGACCGTCTGCAACGCATCGATCGCGCCGCGTGCGCCGGAGGCGGCATCATTAGCGGTATGGGTCTAGTACTCGAAGATCCGCGGTTGTCGTTGATGGCGGACGAGCTCAACACGCTCAAGTGGTCGGCTTTGTTGCTCGATCGCGACTTCAACCTGGTCTGCGTGACCGACGAGCTGCAAGAGTTCCTCGGCGTTCACGACGAGGGGGCGCTCGGTTACGGCCAACACATCCTTACGGCGTTCTTGCGCAACGAATGGCGCCGCACGATCTCGATGGATAGTCAGGTCGCGATATTCACGCAGATGATGCCGATGTTCCTCGATCAGATCCCGGGCGGCACCGAGACCTTGGCAAAGAGCCTGCCCGAGCCGTTCAACCAGCTGGTGATGTCGCTGGAGCCGCGGCCTCTGCTGCCGGCCCTGCGAGGCCGATTCGATTACCTCGATCCCGAAGGGCTTCCGTATCCGGTCGACTATCTCGGATTTCCGGTGTGCGAACCGGAAGGTGAGATGTACGGGTTCTTGATAATCATGTACATCGCACTAAGACCGACGCTGGTGTCGCTCTTGGCCCGTGGCGACGCGGAGATGTACAACCGCATGGCCGACCTCGTCAGCCCCGGACGTCATCAGGCAGCGATCCTGTTTGCGGATCTCGAGTCCTCTGGCTCTTTGTCTCGACGTCTCCCTAGTGCGGCGTACTTCTCGTTGATGCGCGATTTCAACACCGAGATCGACGCGATCGTTGCGGAGAACCTCGGGATCATCGGGAAGCACTCCGGTGACGGCGCGACGGCGTTCTTCTTAGTCGATCACTTGAAACAGCCATCGAGCGCGGCGCGCGCTGCGATCACGGCAGCTCGCTCGTTGCAGCGATGCACCGCGAAGCTCCTATCGGGGATCCCCGAGTCGTCGGTCGATGATTTCAACCTGAACATCGGTCTGCATTGGGGCGGCGCCCTGTATATGGGTCAGCTCGTGCCCGGCGGACGACTGGACGTGTCTGCGTTGGGCGACGAAGTCAACGAGTGTGCCCGCGTGCAAGAAACCGCATTCCGCGGTGAGATCCTCGCGACGAAATCGTTGATCGAGCAACTGAACGATGACGACGCG
>JALZGD010000181.1:1652-5346 GCA_030861205.1 Actinomycetota bacterium | reverse complement strand
CTGCCCCTCCGGCCCGCTTCGTAGGCGAGGCCGACCGCAGGAAACCGTGAATGGTCGAGCTCTTCGAATGTCAAGGGGCCACTCTGCGCGAGGTCGACAGGGGGGAGATCGAGATCGATCCGTTCGGGCGCGGAAAGTGCAGCCTGGATCGGCAACCTCATGTCTGCCGGTGCGAACTGCGCGACCGTCGACCCGTCTCTGAGCTCGACCATCGCGTGGACCACGCTTTGCGGATGCACCAGAACACCGATCGAGTCGTAGCCGAAGCCGAAGAGATAGTGAGCCTCGATGACCTCGAGGCCCTTGTTCACGAGAGTTGCCGAGTCGACGGTGATCTTCGGCCCCATCGACCACGTTGGATGGGCAAGCGCCTCTTCGACGGTCACGTCGGAAAGATCGGCCCGTTGACGGAACGGCCCTCCCGAGGCCGTGATGACGACGCGCCGGATCTCATGCCTATCGACCCGCTCGAGACACTGGCTCAGGGCGGCGTGCTCCGAATCCACGGGCACGATGGTGCCGCCGCCGGCACGCGCCGCGTCGAGGCACACATCTCCTCCCGCGACGAGCGACTCTTTGTTCGCAAGAGCGAGCACTTTTCCTTCCGAAAGCGCCGCAACCGAAGCGCGCAGCCCGGCGGCGCCCACGATCGCGTTCAACACGATGTCGGCTTCAGAGAGCCTTGCCAGTTCGACCGCGTCGTCTGCTCCAAGCGCCGTGCGCTCGACGCCGAAATCACTAGCTTGCGCAGCAAGAGCCTGCGAGTCCGATCCCGCGGCGAGGCCGACCACAGAGAAGCGGTCGGGGTGGGCTGCGATCACGTCGAGAGCCTGACGTCCGATCGAACCCGTCGAGCCGAGTACGACGACCCGGCGGCGGGCCACGGTCACCTCTCGATTGTCACACGTGCGGCACGCGTAAGCGCGCCGTCTCAGCCGCCGACTATCCGCAGATAGAGATACACGGCCGGCGCGCACATGATTATGGCGTCCAGGCGATCGAGGAAGCCGCCGTGGCCCGGCAGCAGACGCCCGGAGTCCTTGATCCCGATCTCGCGCTTCGCGAGCGATTCCACAAGGTCCCCGAGTGGGACGAGGAGCCCGCAGATGACTCCGATACCCAGGCCTTGCGCCACGGTGAGATGGCCGAGCCACCATCCGAAGAGGATTCCTCCACCGAGCGCAACGACGAACCCGCCGACCGCCCCCTCCCACGACTTACCGGGCGATATCGCCGGAGCGAGTTTGTGCTTTCCGAGATAAGTGCCGGCGAAGTATGCGGCGATGTCGTCGACCGCCGCGACGAGGACGAACGCGATCAGCAGGCGAAGGCCGTTGTCGTGGAACATGAGGATCAGCGTGGCGCCGGCCCCGCCCCCTCCGACCCACGCGACGCCGAGCACCGTCCATGCTGCATCCGTCATCGGAGTCCGTCCGCGACGCGGTCGCATCGCGACGAGGAACGACCCCGCGGCCGTTGCAAGCAGGACCACCGCGAACCACGCCGGTTTCTGAAGGAACGCAACGGTCATCATCGCGATCCCACACGCGACCCCGAAAATGATGTTCGGGCCGTGCCCCGTTTGGACGAGTGCATCGAGTAGCTCGAACAGGGCGATCGAGACAACGACGACTATCAATCCGAAGAACCAGTCGCGTCCCAGCGCGTAGAACGCCGCCATCAGCCCGAGTAACAGAACGGCCGTCGCTACGGCTTGCTTGAGGGAACGTCCGCGCGGGGGCAACGCGGCGACATTCGCCGGCGTGCCGGAAGTGGGTTGAGCGACCGATTCCGACATCAGCGCCCCGGGCTCACGTCAGACCTCTGAGAGCTCTGTCTCTTTGTGCTCCAGGTTGGCGTCAACCGCCGAGATGTAGCGGTCGGTGATCTTCTGGAGATCCGCCTCGGCGTGCCTTTCCTCGTCTTCGGAAAGAGAGCCCTCTTTCTTCATCTTCTCGAGCTCTTGCTTCGCGTGGCGACGCAGGTTGCGGATCGACACGCGCCCCTCCTCCGCACGCGTATGCGCGAGCCGGATCATCTCCTTGCGACGCTCTTCAGTGAGCTGTGGGAACGCGAGGCGGATGACGGTGCCGTCGTTGTTCGGCGTGATCCCTATGTCCGATGCAAGGATCGCTTTCTCGATCGCCGCGATCGAGTTGGGGTCGTACGGAGCGATCACCAGAAGCCTCGGTTCGGGCACCGAGAGGTTCGCGACCTGGTTCAGAGGAACCTTCGTGCCGTAATAGTCGACGGTTATCCGGTTGAGGAGCGAAGGTGTCGCTCGTCCCGAGCGGATCGATCCGAGCTCCTCGCGATTGACCGAGACGGCCTTCTGCATCTTGTCTTCGATGTCCCTAAGAACATCATCTTTGGTCTCAGGCACGCGCTGGCTCCCTTCGACTCAATCGGGCGCGCCTGCGTGAACGAGCGTGCCGACCTCATCACCCGACAGAACGCGCACGATGTTCCCCGCCTTGAGGTTGAAAACGATTATCGGGAGGTCGTTATCCATGCACAGTGATATCGCGGTGGAGTCCATGACCTTGAGGCCCCGGTTGAGCACATCTATGTAAGCCAAGGAGGTGAACATCTTGGCGGTCGGGTCGATCAACGGATCGGCATCGAACACACCATCGACGCGCGTGCCTTTCAAGATCGCCTCCGCACCGATCTCGAGAGCTCGAAGCGCAGCAGTTGTATCGGTCGAGAAATATGGGTTCCCGGTCCCCCCGGCGAAGATGACGACGCGACCCTTCTCGAGGTGGCGGATCGCACGCCGACGGATGTACGGCTCGGCGAGCTCTTGCATCCAGATCGCGGTCTGCACCCGCGTCTGCACGCCCTCCTTCTCGAGTGCATCCTGAAGGGCAAGAGCGTTGATGACGGTGGACAGCATCCCCATGTAGTCGGCCGTCGTGCGGTCCGTTCCCTGTGCAGAAGCCGAGAGCCCGCGGATGATGTTGCCGCCGCCGATGACTGCAGCAAGCTCGATGCCGAGGTTCTTGGCGTCCGCTAGCTGACGAGCGATCGACGCGACGATGCGCGGATCGATACCGAATCCGTGCTGCGGGTCGGCGAAGGACTCGCCGGACAGCTTGAGCAGGACTCGCTTGTACTTCGGCGTCGCTTGGAGCGACTCCGCCATCAGGATTCTTTGCCCTCGCCGACACGGATACGCATGAACTTCCCTATCGAGATGTTCTCGCCCATCGAGGCTTTGGCTTCGTCGATAAGGGTGCCGATCGTCTTCGCCTTGTCCTGGATCCATTCCTGGTCCAAGAGGACCCGATCTTTGTAGAACGACTCGAGTTTGCCGGCGACGATCTTGTCGATGACTTGCTCCGGCTTCCCCGAGTCCTTCGCCTGCTTCGCGTAGATGGACGATTCGTCGTCGATCACAGACTGCGGGACTTCATCGCGCGTCTTCCACGACGGGTCGGCGAACGAGATATGCATCGCAATGCCTTTCGCGAGACGCTCGAACTGTTCTGTCTTTGCGACGAAGTCGGACTCGCAATTGAGCTCGACGAGGACACCGAGCTTCGGGGGGTAGTTCGGGTCCGGCTTGTGCATGTAGGCATAGACGATGCCCTCGGAGGCGACGCGGCCGGTGCGCTTCGCAGCATCCGCCAAACCCTTTTCTCGAAGCAGACGTTTCGCTTTCTCGACATCGCCACCGGATTCGGCTAATGCC
>JALZGD010000181.1:0-1642 GCA_030861205.1 Actinomycetota bacterium | reverse complement strand
GCGAGGCCCTTCTCGCGGAGCCAGACCTGCGCCTTCTCGAGGTCGCCCTCGGTCTCGGTGAGGGCCTTCTTGCAGTCCATCATCCCTGCGCCCGTCGCGTCGCGAAGTGCCTTTACGTCTTTAGCGCTTATCTCGGCCATGTAGCTACTCGTCCTTCCCAGCGTCCGTCTTCTTGCGTTCCGCTTCTTCTTCCCGCTCGAGCTCCAGCTCCCATTCAGCCTTCGGCTCCGCCGCCGCACCGGGAAGTACCTCTGCCGCGGCGCCGTTCGAAGATGACGGAGCGCTCTCGGGCTGGTCGGGCCGCATCGATCTACCTTCGAGGACGGCGTCCGCGATGATCCGAGTCAGCAACGCCCCAGATCTGATCGCGTCGTCGTTCCCAGGGATCGGGTAATCCACTTCGTCGGGATCGCAGTTCGTGTCGAGAACCGCAACGACGGGGATGCCGAGCTTGCGCGCTTCTCGCACCGCAATCTCTTCCTTCTTGGTGTCGAGGATGTACACCGCGTCCGGAGTCTTACTCAGGTCTCTCAGGCCGCCGAGGTTCCGAGACAGCTTCTCGTACTCCGCGCGTAGCTTGAGGCCCTCCTTCTTGGGGAATCCCTCGATCGATCCGGTGTTGATCAAGTCCTCTAGCTCGCGCATACGAGCGATCCGGTCGTGGATCGTCCGGAAATTCGTGAGCATGCCGCCGAGCCACCGGAAATTCACGTACGGCATGCCGCAGCGTTTGGCCTGCTCTTCAACGGCATCCTGAACCTGCCGCTTCGTCGCGACGAAGAGGATCGTTCCTCCGCTCGCAACGAGATCCCGCGTGAACACGTACGACTTCTCGATGCCCGACATCGTCTGCTGGAGATCGAGGATGTAGATCCCATTGCGCTCTGTGAAGATGAAGCGCTTCATCTTGGGATTCCAGCGACGGGTTTGATGCCCGAAGTGGACCCCCGCTTCGAGCAGTTGTCGCATGGTGACGACAGGCACTGCCAACCTCCTTCGGTTAGCCGTCGATGAAGACGGACTCGTCCGCCCGCCAACCCCATCTCTGGGGACCGAATGCCCGGCCGGATAGCCGGAGATGCGAGCGTGTGAATTTGTGGAACCGATAAAGGGTAACAGGGGGTTCGTTGACACCCGATAGGCGCACCGCCATCCTTTACCGGGCATGACCGCCATCTCGGACCACATCGAGACCTTCCTCATTGCGTGCTTCGCCGAGCGCGACCTCTCCGCGCACACGATCGCCGCGTACCGAGCAGATCTCGAACAATTTGCCGAATGGGCAGGCCGGAGCCGGGTCGAGACGCTCGATCGCATCGATCGAAAATTGTTGCGCCGCTATGTCGCTTTCTTGGGGCAGCGCGGCTACGCGCGGCGATCGATCGCTCGTAAAGCGAGTTCGATCCGTGCGCTCCTCAAGTGGTGTGTCGTGCGCGGACTGCTGCCGTCCGATCCGTCGGCCGGCCTCTCCGTGCCGAAGCTCGATCGTCCTCTTCCAAGGCTTCTCAAGGCTCGCGACGCAGCGCGGCTGTGCGAGCTGCCTCCGACTGACGAACCGATCGGTCTGCGCGACCGAGCGCTGCTGGAAGTCCTGTACGGATCCGGCGTACGCGTCTCGGAAGCATGCGGGCTCGATGTAGAC
>JALZGD010000032.1 GCA_030861205.1 Actinomycetota bacterium | reverse complement strand
GAACTCGACCGACCTGACCAGCTGAGGCGCGTAGGTTCTAAGAACGTCGGTGAAATTCGAGAACTGAAACGTCTGGCGAAAACCGGTCTCGAGCGTGCCGGTCTGGGTGGCGAGCGCCGCCATCACCGCCAACGGGACGACGAAGAAGATCGCGAGCCATAGCCCTCCCGGCAGCACGAGGAGATACGGCGGTATCAGGCGGCGAAAGCGGCCGCGCGTTAGCTCTGGTAGACGGGCTCGAATATCCCGTTCCATTCCTGCTCTTCATCCGGCGTCAGCACGCGGTAGCGGTGCGTCGACGAGTACATCTCTTCCGTGGGGAAGACCAGCGGGCTCGCCGCCACTTTCGGGTCGTCGAGGTCGTTGGCGATGACGTCTTTCGCCGCCGGAACGGGGGTGATGTACCAGACCCAGTCGGCGATCTCAGCGGCGACCTTCGGTTGGTAGACGTAATCCATCCACGTGATCGCATCGACGGGATGCTCGGCATGAGCGGGGATGCACATGTTGTCGGTCCAGATGAGGCCGCCCTCATCGGGAACCACGAACTCGAGATCGGGCGAGCCCGAGTTCTGAGCCTGAAAGATGTCCCCCGACCACGCCATCGACAGCCACGTGTCGCCCGCCGTCAACGCTTTGATGTAGTTCTGGTCGTAGTACTGGCGCACGAGACCGGCATCGCGCTGCTTCGTCAGCCAGTCGGCCGCTTTGTGCCAGTCCGACACCGTCGATTCCTCAGGATTCACACCGACCGCGAGCAATGCGAAGTTGGGCATGTCGAGCGTGTCCCCGAACATCCCGACCTTGCCTTTGAAAGCAGGATCCATCAGGTCGTCGAAGCTCGAGATCTTGCGCCCGGTGAGCTTCGGGTTGTAGCCGATGCCGGTGAACCCCGATTGCCATGGCACCGTGAACTTGTTGCCCGGGTCGTAAGACGGGTTCTGGTACGCGGGGGCCGCATTGTTCTTGAAGTTCGACAGCTTCGACTGGTCCAGCGGGATCAGGTAATCGAGCCGCATCAGCTTGTCGAGTGTCGGGCCGTTGGTGATGACGATCAGGTCGTAGCCGGTCGGCTTCCCGGCCGCCAACGACGGCTGAATCGTTGCAAAGAACGGCTCGTTCTCGTTGATCACCTCTTTATAGGTGACCTTGATACCGGTCTGTTTCGTGAATTGCTCGATCGAGGGATGGACTTGCTTGCCGTTGACTTTCTTCTGATCGATATACAAGGGCCAGTTCGCGAATGTGAACTGGCCGCTTTCCTTCGCCGTCGTCCAGATCGACGAGTCTTGCGCGTTGGACGAGTTCGACGTCCCCTTTACGCCGCACGCAGCAAGTATCGAAGACAGACTCAACGCCGCGGCCCCCGCACCCGTTCGGCGCAACATGTCACGGCGCGAGATCCCCCGCTGCGCCAACATCGCCGCCAACTCCTCGTCCGCTCTGCGAGTCACGATCTCTCCTTAATGCGCTTATCGCTCGGCACTACCGCGAACGTGTGCTCCGGTTGCCAGACGAGCCGGACTTGCTCCCCCGGCCTCGGAAGCTCGTCGGATCCCACGTTCTGCGCGTAGACCATGAGCGTATCTCCGCTCGCAGTCTCGACACCGAACTGATAGCTGACCCCGACAAAGCTCGCCATCCTGACGATTCCGGTGATCACGTTGCCGTTCGTCGCGTCACCGGTCATCGACGAGAGGCGAAGCTTTTCGGGGCGCACCCCGACACGTATCGGTCCGTCGCCCTGGATCGTTGCTGCCGGGAGCCGCACGACCGACCCTCCTGTGAGCTCGACGGTCGCCCATGTGCCATCACGGCCCTTCACAACGCCGTCCAACAGGTTGGACGCGCCCAAGAAAGAGGCGACGAACTCCGTTGCTGGTCTCTCATAGACGGCCTCGGGACTGCCGATCTGCTCGATCACTCCGTCGCGCATGACGGCGATCTGGTCCGACATCGTCATCGCTTCTTCCTGGTCGTGAGTCACATAGATAAAAGTGATATCGACGCGTTGCTGGATCGCTTTGAACTCGAGCTGCATCTGCTTGCGGAGCTTGAGGTCGAGCGCGCCCAGCGGCTCGTCCAACAACAGGACACGAGGCTCGTTGATCAACGCTCGAGCGAGCGCGACGCGCTGCTGCTGGCCTCCCGAGAGTTGCGCAGGCTTGCGCGACTCGTAACCGGGCAGGTCGACCAGCGATAGGGATTTCCGAACGCGCTCCCCCAGCTCGTCTTTCGGCGCCTTCTTGCGGCGAAGACCGAAGGCGACGTTCTCGAACACGTTCAGATGCGGGAACAATGCATACGACTGGAACACCGTGTTCACGTCGCGCTTGTACGGTGGCAGATCCGTTACGTCGCGGCCCCCGAGAAACACCCGGCCGCTCGTCGGTTCCTCGAAACCTCCGATCATCCGCAGCGTCGTCGTCTTGCCGCAGCCGGACGGTCCGAGCAACGAGAAGAAGCGGCCTTGGCCGACGTCCAGGGACAATTCTTTTACCGCGACCGTTTCCTTGAACGCCTTCGTCACCCGTTCGAGGCGAACGTCGGCGACCGTAGCGTTAGGACCCGCCATCGACCTTCCCGGAATCAACTGAGTGGAGCGCGTCGACGAGAACGTCGAGTCCTTTGTGTAGCTCTTCGTCGGTGATAACTAACGGGGCCAGGATGCGCACTACGTTGTCGTAGGTCCCGGCCTTCAAGATCAAGACGCCGTTATCGATGCAGCGCTTGACGACTGCAGCCGTCTCGAGCCTTCCGGGCTCTTTGGTCGCTTTGTCGGTGACGAGTTCGATTCCGATCATCGGACCGAGCCCGCGCACCTCGCCGACCATCCGCAACGAATCCTGAAGTGGATCCAGTCGCTCGCGGATGATCCTTCCGTGCGCCGTCGCGCGCTCCAGCAGATCGGTCTCTTCGAGCTCGGCAATGACTGCAAGTGCTGCCGCACACGCCACGGGGTTGCCGCCGTACGTCCCGCCCAGCCCTCCTACGTGCGGCGCGTCCATCACGTCGGTACGTCCAGTCACGCCCGAGATCGGAAATCCCGCGCCCAGAGACTTCGCGGTCGTCACGACGTCGGGCACGACACCGTAGTGCTCGGTCGCGAACATCTTTCCGGTGCGCCCCATGCCCGACTGGATCTCATCGTCGACCAAGAAAATCCCTCGTTCCGTGCAGATCGATCTCAGCGCCGGCAGATAGTCGTCGGGCGCGACCACGAAACCGCCTTCGCCTTGCACCGGCTCGACGACCATGCACGCGACACCTTCGGGGCCGATCTGCGAATCGATGTAATCGGCGGTGAAGTCAGCGCATGCCATCCCGCACGACGGATGTTCCAAGCCGAACGGGCAGCGGTAGCAATACGCGAATGGCAGACGATGAACCTCGGGAGCGAACGGCCCGAAACCTCGCTTGTACGGGTACTCCTTAGCGGTCAAGGTCATGCCCATCAACGTGCGTCCGTGGAACCCGTTCGAGAACGCAACGACGCCCGGTCGCCCCGTCGCGTAGCGCGCGATCTTGACGGCGTTCTCGACCGCCTCCGCCCCCGAGTTCGCGAGCATCGTCTTCTTGTCGAAGTCGCCGGGCGTTATCCGGTTGAGGGCTTCGGCGAGCTCGACGTAGCCCTCGTACATCGAGACGTGAAAGCACTCGTGCAAGAACGAGTCGACTTGCGCGCGGACCGCGTCCAGAACGCGGGGATTCGCCCGCCCGAGGTTCAATACGCCAAGCCCGCCGGCGAAGTCGATGAACGTGGTCCCGTCGATGTCTTCGACGGTCGCGCCGCTGCCGCCGGCAACGAAGATCATCGCGGTGTTGAAGACGCCTCGAGGGATCGCTCGCTCGCGCCGCTCGAGTAGTTCTTCGGTACGGGAGGCGCGATCGTTAACGGGATCGGCTGAGCTCACGGGAGCAAGTTTGCCAGGCCCCTAGGAGGAAGGCACGCGGCCCAACTAACATCGTCGTCAAAGAGAAACGTGCAAGGAGGGACAAATGGCCACCCGCACCATCGAGAACTTCATCGATGGCTCGTACCGGGCGTCTGCAGACGGGCAAACAGCACCGCTGATCGATCCCGCCACGGGGACGCCGTTCGCCGACGCTCCGGTGTCGTCCGAGCCCGACATCGACGAGGCGTGCAAAGCCGCCGCGACCGCGTTCGAGCAATGGCGCGACTCAACCCCGTCAGAGCGCAGCCGCGCGCTGCTGAAGATCGCCGACTTGCTCGAAGAACGCGGTGAAGAACTAGTGCGCCTCGAATGTGAGAACACCGGGAAGCCATTCCAGCTAACGATGGAAGAAGAGCTTCCGTTCATGATCGACAACATCCGCTTCTATGCCTCGGCCGCACGCGTTCTCGAAGGACGGGCTGCGGGCGAGTACATGGCGGGTCACACGTCGTTCATCCGGCGCGAGCCCGTAGGCGTGTGCGCGCAGGTCACGCCGTGGAACTACCCGATGATGATGGCGGTGTGGAAGTGGGCGCCGGCGATCGCGGCGGGCAACACGGTCGTCCTCAAACCATCGGATACCACGCCCGTCACGACCGTGAAGATGGCCGAGTGGGCCTCCGAGATTCTTCCAGCCGGGGTCTTGAACGTGGTGTGCGGCGACCGCGATACGGGGGCAAAGCTGATCGCCCACCCGATCCCCGCGATGGCTTCGATCACCGGCAGCGTGAGGGCCGGGATGGCGGTCGCACAATCGGCCGCAGCCGACCTGAAGCGCGTCCATCTGGAGCTCGGCGGGAAGGCCCCCGTGATCGTCTTCGACGACGTCGACGTGGAATTCGCCGCAGAGAACATCGCCATCGCCGGCTACTTCAACGCGGGGCAGGACTGCACGGCCGCGACCCGAGTACTGGCGGGGCCGAAGGTGCACGACACGTTCGTGGCCGAGCTCGCGCGTCGAGCAAAAGACACCCAGACGGGTAAGCCCGACGACGAAGACATCGACTACGGCCCGCTAAACAACGCGAACCAGCTAGAACGCGTTCGCGGTTTCCTCGAGCGCGTCCCGGCGAACGCCGAGGTGGTGACCGGCGGCAACCTGGTCGACCTCGGCGGCGGCTACTTCCACGAGCCCACGGTCATCGCGGGTCTCGAACAAGGTGACGAGATCGTCCAGAACGAGGTCTTCGGGCCGGTCATTACCGTTCAACGCTTCGACGACGAGGAGACTGCCCTCAACTGGGCGAACGACGTCCAGTACGGGCTCGCGGCGAGCGTCTGGACCAGAGATCACGGGACCGCGATGCGGATGGCCAAGAAGCTCGACTTCGGATGCGTATGGATCAACGCGCACATCCCGCTGGTCAGCGAGATGCCGCACGGCGGCTTCAAGCATTCGGGCTACGGCAAGGACCTGTCGATGTATGGCTTCGAGGACTACACGCGCATCAAGCACGTCATGTCGAACATCGATTTCTAACGAACTAAGGCGTCGCGCTCGGACTCGAGGTCGGGCTCGCAGACGAGCTGGGTGACGGCGAAGTGGTGGGCGACGGCTGCTGGTTGCAATCGTTGTGCACCGTCAGGGTCTTCCGCCCGGGGACGAACGTGGTCCTGTCCGGAACCGCCTGCGCTCCCACCGCCCACGCCGCGCTTCCCAGTCCATAGATGTCGTTCAACCACGAGTCGAAGGGCGCTCCCGAGATGTCGTTCACGACCCAGTGATTCGAGCCCCAGCCGGCGAACGGTGACTGCGACTCGATAAGAGGGTGCAGACGGCCATCAGTATCGCTGTAACTGCCTGCGGCCATCCCGTAGTACACGGATGCGAAGCGATCGTAGACCCCGAGATGAACGGGCTCGGGTGCGCTCCAGATCGCACTGTGGTTGTAATTGACGTTAAACGCTTGCGATCCCGTTCCGACGACGCGATTGCCAACCGCGACCACGTCGTTGTCTGCGAGTTGAAAGATGCCGGAGAGACGTGCGTTCGGCTCGGGGACGGAGATGTGGACCTTGTGCCACGCGGTTCCGTCCCACTGAAGGGCTAGTGGTTTGTCGGTCGCCGTGGGGTCCTTGCGCTTTCGCTCGAAGCCACCGGCCCATGCTTCTGGGCCCTGGACCGTCGTTCTTGCATTCACAGTGGTGAGCGCGCGCGAGAACTTCTTCGAATGGGGTGACGGGACCACCTGCCACGTCGATCCGTCGAAGTGAAGTATGAGCGCTTTCGTAACGGTCGCGCTCTTATACGAGGAACCAACCGCCCATACGTCGTTAGAGGCGCGCACCCACACCGACGTCAGGATGCTGCCGTGATCTCCGACATTTGGCGTCGGTACCGTCTTCCACGTCGAGCCGTCGTAGTGCTCGGCAAGTGTGCGGTCTGGTTGGTTGGAGCCCACAGAAGCAGGTCGCTCCCCGACCACCCATCCATCGTTCGGCGCGCCGAACGAGATATCTGCAAGGTAGCGAGATCCTTTGGTCGGGCTCGACACGATCGACCAGGAAGTTCCGTCGTAATGCTCGATGAGCGGCTGCGCTCGTGCGAATTCGTCGCCACTCGACGTGGTGCCCGCGGCCCACGCGCCCGTAGCGCTCGAGCTGTACACCGCGGTCAGCTCGGAGACCGGTCCCGCGTCCGCGCTCGGCACGACAACCCAGCCGCAGGTGGTCGCCGAGCTCGACGGCCCAGCGATCGCGCCTACTGCCGCTACGACGCCCGTGCAGCACGTCAAGATCATGACGCGTCGTTTGTTCATGTCGCCCCCCCTTCGAAACCCACCACAAAGACTAGAGCGATACCGACCAATCGGGCGTCAATGCGGTCGAGCAAGCCCCCGGGTCGAGTCAGCCGGAGGTGGAGAAGCGCGGCGTCGTAACGAAGAAGTCCGAGGCGATGTCTTTGCGGAACGTGCGCTCGGTGTCTTGGGATGCGCTGATCCGCATGTTCGAGACTGAGCCGTCACCGTTCGACCGGGGGTAACGGCCCGATCCGATCGACTGCAAGGCAGCATGTATCCATTCCGCCTGATTGTCGTTCGAGTCCTCTTTGACGGCACCGAACTCGAGCAACGCGATCGGCTTGTCGGATGCGACGGCGGTGAGCTTCTTGTAGCCGCGGTCCATGATGGGCGTGAACGGACGCCATTGCTCGCCGGGCTTCTGGGGGCCGTACACGCTGATCCCCAACCAGTCGACGTAGCGGTCACCCGGGTAGTACAGGTCCATCGCGTTCCACGATGTCATCGGCGACGGCTCGGCATCTACGTGGAAGACCCAGGTGATGTTCCGAGCCCCCTCCGCGTTGCAGATGTCTTCGATGTGCCTGTAGGCATCGCGGAAACGCTCGGGGCCGTCCGGATAATGAGGATCGCCGTAGCCGTTGGTCTCGCCCGCGCCGTTGTACTTACCGTTCCACGGGAACCAGTTGCCGTTGACCTCGGTTCCGAACTCGACCATCAGCGCGGTATCGGTCGCGGCCGCGTCGCGGCACCACTGCCGCAACGGCGAGTCGAATTTTCCGTCGATGATGTTTTGCATGGAGTAGTTCTTGTCTTGGCCGTAACCGTGCCAGTTGCTGCGGGGCATCATCCGGATGAACGGGATCACGTGCTCGTCGGTGATCGCTGTGACCTTGTCCGCGGGGAACTGGATGCCGTTGAACCAGTTGTTCGAAAAGTACGCCCAGACGATCGGTTTTCCGGACTGCTGCTCAAAAGTGCGGATGCGCGTCCCGTCGACCTGAGACTCGTTCGGTCCGAACTCCGGGAATGCCGCTTCGTACACGCCGTGCGCCGGCGGCAGCAGCTTGACCGGAGACGCAGCTCGATGCTGCGGGACGCTCCCCCAGCTGCACGCCGCGAGCATGAAAACGAACACCGCGGTGACCGACAGAAGAACAGCGAGAGAACCGGAGCCAAAGCGCTTCATGTGTATTGCTTCGGCAACGTCATGTAGCCCTTTAGGACTACATCGTCACCTAAACGTGGGAGACCGAGACGTTGTCGTAATAGACCTTCGCGTCCTCGGTGTACATGCCGACCGAGCCGCTCAGGTACGGGTGCTTGTGGTCTGTGAACTTCACCAGATTCTTGCCGTTGACGGTGACGCGGATCGTTGCGCCCACTTGGTGGATCTCTACCGAGTTCCAATGCCCTACCGGGAACCGAGGCGACGAGCCGGTCTTCAGGAAGCGCTGCGCTCCCGGGTAGTTCGGGTTCTCCTTGCCGAGCTCCCAACCGTTCGTCTTAAGAGCGAGGTAGTAGAAGTGCGTGTTGTCGCGGTAGTGCCACACGACCCATGCCGTTTCCCACGGGTTGGGTGTACCGGAACGCAGCTGCTTCACGGTCTTCGCACGGATTCGATAGTCGAGATCGCCGAACGTCGATCGCGACGCGACTAGCGACGCGTGCGTTTCGCCGGCGGATGTCGATCTGCGCGGCTTCAGCTCGAGGACCTTGGACCCCGACTTCACGACACCCACCGATCCGTAGCCGTTGAAGACGGTCTTCATGTTTCCGTGCACCGACCCGTCCGACCACGTCGACGGGGCTTGCAGGCTTTGGAAGTCTTGGTGGAAGAGAACGGAATCTGCGCGAGCGCCGGTGGCAGGCAAGACGACGAGTCCGGCGAGGGCGGCAACCGCAACGACGATCGCCTTCCGGACTGCTTTCCCGCTTCGAGACTGCATCGCGAACTCCCAGTTCGGTAGCTGGGCCGCCCTGCCGGCTCGTCACCTGCAGGGCCCCTGGCTTTGCGTCCTCGCGTCACCACGAGTTTGCCGTTTCGTCGGGTGTTTTGTCCCGATTTAGACCATTTTTTGCCTAAGTTTCTTGCTACTTACTCGGCAATTCTTGGAAGATTCTTGAGCCCCAGCCCCTCACGCAACCTCTGCCACAGGTCCCACAGCTCCGCTGAGTGCGGAATCGGGATTCTCATCAACAGGCACAGCCGCGAGCGCTTCGGCGGTGCCGTTGCGTGGTGCCGCGTCCACTTTCTCCGGCGTGCGGGCGGTCTTCGCCCATCCCTTTTTCTTGGTCACGATGCGCCATGTTGCGCGCCATCCGGCGGCGAACCACAGATACGAATACAGGTTGTAGAGGTGCGCGACGCCGATCGACTGGATGAGGTTCAGCTCCTTCGTGCGGGTCCAGTAACTGAAACCGTAGAACGGCGCGAGCCCGAACGACAGCAAGTACCACAGCACGAGCAGCGTGCCGCCGTGCGCGCTCAACGCGTGCCACACGCCCGATGGAGAAGACAGCGTGGCTGCGGTTAGCGTCACCATGAACGCGGCCATCGGCAACGACATCGCGAGCACGAGGCCGGGGCTCAACAGGTGATAGAGCAGATCGAGAGCAGTTCTGTCGGGTAGGTCGGAGAACAGGACGTTCGGGATCCGCTTCCAACACTGCAGATGGCCCTGGAACCACCGGGACCTCTGCGTAACCAGTCGCCTGAATGACGTCACCGCTTGCTGGCTGACATGAGTCGTCGGACAGAAGTCGTTCTCCCACCCGAGCGCAAGCAACCGCAAGCCGAGGTCGAGGTCTTCGGTGAGGCAATCCGTCCACGGGTCGTTGCCGAGAGCGCGCAACGCGGAGAGGCGCGTGAACTGACCGTTGCCCCCGAGCCCCACGCTGCCCATGCGCTGGCGGCCGCGCTGGAAGATCTCCGTGAAGGTGACGAACTCGAAGTCCTGTAGGCGAGGCAGCAGACCCTCGTCCTTGTTGAACATCCGCACGCCCACCTGAACGGCTCCCGCCTTGGGGTTGCGGAAGTAATGACCGACCTCGAACATCGCATTGGGCTCGATCCGTCCGTCGGCATCCAGGATCGCGACGATCACATCCTGCGACCTGCGGTCCCCCAGCACCCCGGAGTCACGCAGCCATCTATAGGCGGCGTTCAAGGCGACCCCTTTGCCCTGCCGAGCGTTGGGTGCCGTGCGCTGCATCAGCCAGACCCGCTCGGGGTCGTAGGACCGGACGATCTCGGCAGTCCGGTCATCGGAGCCGTCGTCGATCACCATCACGGCGAAATTGGTCGACGGCAGGGCCAGCAGCGAGTCAAGCGTGCGCCCGATCACGACTTCTTCATTAAGGCAAGGCAAAACGAAGACGAAGTAGAGGTCATCAGGTGCAGGCAGCAATCCGGGCCGCTTGCGACGAGACGCGAGGAAGACCGCCATCGTGTACGACAGCGAGAGCAAGACAACAAGCGTTACTGCTCCGGTCATGCTGGATCCCTCCAGGGTTCGGCGTGTCATGGTTGTCTTCGGCACGCGACCGGAGGCCATTAAGGTCGCTCCGGTCATCGCCGCACTGGCCCGGTCCGACCATTTCGAGCCCATCGTCGCCGTGACGGCCCAGCACCGGGAGATGCTCGACCAGGTGCTCGATCTGTTCGAGATCACGCCCGAGTTCGACCTGAACATCATCAAGCCGCGCCAGACGCTGACCGACGTGACCGTGAACGCCCTCGGGGGGCTCGGCCCCCTCATCGAAACCGAGTGGCCCGACGCCGTCATCGTCCAAGGCGACACGACGACTACCTTCGCCGGAGCACTCGCGGCCTTCTATCAGCAGATCCCGGTCGTCCACATGGAAGCGGGTCTCCGGACCGGCGACCGCTACTCGCCGTACCCGGAGGAGATCAACCGCCGGCTGACGACTCAGCTGACCGGGCTCCACCTCGCCCCGACCGCTTCGAACCGGCAGAACCTGCTACGAGAGAACGTCGATCCGGCGAGCATCGTGGTGACCGGCAACACGGTGATCGATGCCCTGTTGTGGACGGTCGGAAAGCACGTCCCTTACGACGATCCCCGCCTCGAGGACATCGATGCACGCGACGAGCGTGTCCTGTTGGTCACCGCTCACCGGCGCGAATCGTGGGGGGCCGGGATGAACGCTATCGGCGCGGCCATCGCACGCCTCGCGACCGACTACCCGTCGTTGCAGATCGTCTTCCCTATCCACAAGAACCCCGTAGTGCGCGAGGCGATCGTTCCGCAGATCGATCACTTCAAAAACGTGACGATCGTCGAGCCACTCGCCTACGGATCGTTCGCACGCTTGATGAAGCGAGCGCACATCATCCTGACGGACTCCGGCGGCGTGCAAGAAGAAGCTCCGAGCTTGGGCAAGCCCGTTCTCGTCATGAGGGACACAACCGAGCGACCGGAAGCGATGGACTACGGAACGGTCAAGCTCGTCGGAGCGGACGAAGAAGCGATCGTCTCCTCCGTGTCACGTCTGCTGGACGACGAAAGCGCCTATGCAGAGATGGCTTCGGCAGTGAACCCTTACGGCGACGGCCGCGGCGCAGAGCGAACCGTTGCGGCCCTCGCTCACTACCTGCAGATGGGGCCGGCTGCAGAAGAGTTCGACCCGGGCGCGAACGTGGCGACCGAAGTGGTCGCCACCGAACCTGCCGCTTAAGACTCTAGAGGAGCTCTGTTGTAGAGCTCCCTCGGTCGCGGCCCCCGCTGGGCAGGCGTTCTGCGGGGACCGCGACCTCAGAAGCAGATCTGTTACAGGCTCGTCGGGCTCACGAACGTGTAGCCGAGCGCCTTGATGCCTTCAACGGTTTCCTTGAGCTTGTTGATGTCGTAGTAGGGGTGGAAGAAGAAGCTTGCGAACCCATCCCGCACGACGAGGTCACGCCGAGCGTTGTCGATCATGTCTTGCGGCGACCGAGGCGGGTTGTTGTTCGACCAGTCCGGCTCGTAGTTGCCGAGGTCCTCCGGCAACACCTTCGTACCGTAGACATCCTTCACGGCGTAGGGGAAGAACTGTCCGACCATGTGCGTCGTGTCCGTCGCCACAGGACCCCCTGAGAGCAGACCGCTGAAGTACAAGGTGCGGTCGTAGCGGGTCGTGAACATCGACGCAGCCGCCTGGTAATCGACGGCCGATGCCGTGTAGTGCGGGAACTCATAGATCGTGGGGACCGGCAGCCTCGCGTTCTGGAACTCTTTCGTTGCCGCTTGCATCCGGCCCTGCGCCCAGCTGAACGAGTCCTCGGCGACCGGGCCATCGAGACGCACGTAGTTCTGAGCGTCGACGTGCGCACGGAAGAACTCGAAGTCGTCGCCGCTGACTGCGTTGTACGGGTTAGCGACGTTCGAGTATTGGTGCGTGTATCCGTGCATGATCATCGTGCCGCCCTTGGAGATCATGTAGTTGATCGCACTGACGACATCCTTCGCATCCTTCAGGTGGATCGTCGTGTCCTTGCCCCCGTTGTTGACGCCGTTGGGGTCCCGGTACTCCGAGTACACACCGAAGCTGAACGGGACGCCCGCGCTGGACAGGTAATCGGCAGCGGCACGGAGGTCTGCCGCATTCGAGTCGGGACCGACGTCCTCGAGCCGGATCATCGCTCGGTGCTGAGTCGGCGTGCTGGGAGCCAGCAGGTCGAACAACAGGTCCGAGAAGATCAGGTAACGGTCATTGGTCGTGATGTACGAGAGTGGGTTCTCGCCGACGTAGGTGAGGTTGCCGGACCGAAGCGCCCACGGGAACTTCGTGCCGTCGGGGCGGACTGCCTGAGCCAACACCGTGACTTTGGTGGCGTCGACCGAGCTGTAGTCCATGATCCCCTTGGGGTTGCTCGCATCGCGCAGGATGCTCGTCCCCTTGTACTCGATCGTCGTGACGTCTGACTGGTCCATCTGAGACCACATCCAGCCGTACTTCGACTGGAACGTCGCCGCGGTGGCCCGCGAGGTCAGCTCCCAGATGTTGCGGTTGAGCCACAACACCGGAGTCGTCCCGTTCAAGACGTCGTCGAGGAACGAGTTCGGGAGCGGCTCGTCCCACGTAGATCCGATGTAGATCGCGGCCGTGTACTGCGACATCTGGCCGGAGGTGTACTTCGAGACGGGTTCTGCCGAGTAAGTACCGAAGTGACCCACGAGGTTCGCCGCCATCGTGGCGTAGAGCTCGCCGAGGTAACCCCAAGAATTCGAGGTGTCGTACAGGATGAGCGCTTTCGGAGCACCGCTGGTGGAGCCACCGCTCGAGCTGCCCCCACCCGATTGCCCGGGGGGTGACGACGGCTTGACGGAAGTCCGCGCGAACGCGGCACTGGGTGTAGCCAGCGTGGCGACGATCGCAACGACCGCAACTGCGCCGGTGAAACGACGGATGTTCATGCGCCTGCCCATGGCGACTAGTTGCTGCGAGCGCCGACGCGCCGGACGAGGAAACCAACTGCCATGAGGCCGATACCGAAGAACGCGTACAGGCCGACTGCCGCTCCCGTGAACGGGAGTACTGCGTGAGCTGCGTGACCGGCGACTGCTCCGGTCGCTGCCGTGGCGGCTGCCACGGTGGTGTGGTGCACTCCAGACATGTTCCTGCCCCTCCTTCGTGTGCCGGAGGCGCCAGGTCCGTCTCGGAGGAACTCTCCCGGAGGTCTAAAGCTCCGGGCCGGTCCTTCCGATACAGCTCCTGTAACCACCGGCTTCCAGGTTCTTCCTACACCTGGTACTTTCTACCAGAGAGCCACGGAGCTGTATACGAAAAAGTACGTAGCCTCAGGCGGGCGCCTGAGGCTTTTTTCGTCTAGAGCCTCCAGATTTGCTTCCAGGAACTGGCAGACAGCCCCGGGCAGCGGGCTTAGGGCAGGATGACGAAGCGACCGAGGAACGCTCGAGCGGACGGCGTGTCCAACCGGTAGTCGACGTTGGTCGACCGGCACGGGGTATCTCCGGTGATCGTGGTTCCCGCCACGATGTTCGTCTCGGACGAGCCGGCTCCCAGGAAGTTCGGTCCACCCGAATCCCCGTAGCAGGTCCCGCCGTCGCCGGTCGAGGCGTTCTGTGAGATCCGCAGCCAGGTCGGGTTGATCGAATTGAGCGTCCCGACGGCAACGAACCGGACGTCTTCGTAGTGGTACGTCTTCCCACCAGGGCCGTTCGTCACAGCTTGCGCGCCGTACCCGACCGAAGTGAACTGCTGACTCCCGCTGAGATTGCTAAGCGAGCCCGCCTTCGGGAGCCTGGCCGGCGTGATCCCCTTGATCGGCTTGTCGAAAACGACGATCGCCAGGTCCTGCGTGTCGCTCTGCGCCTGGTTGTAGTTCGGGTCGCCGTACCACGTGCCTGTGTACGTCGTTCCGGTCGACGAGTTGTAGACAGAGTCGAAGGTGACCTTCACCCTGGTCAGACCTTCGTCGCAGTGCTCTGCGGTCAAGAAGACCGTCGACGAGATCAGCGTGCCCGAGCACTCTTCCCACGTCCCATCCGAGAAAGCTTTCGGTGCGAGCAAGGCGCCCACTTCCGGGTGCCTGCTGCCGTCGGGGCCCCCATTCGTGATCGCACCGGCAGAAGCGACTAG
>JALZGD010000031.1:10765-14310 GCA_030861205.1 Actinomycetota bacterium | reverse complement strand
GGGTTGCAAAGCTCGTAGATCCGATCCTCGAGAAGGTCGGGGCTTACGTCGGCGGCAACATAGCGACGTCGATCATCGCTGGGGCTGTGTCGTTCGTTTTCTTGATCAGTGCGCGGGTCCCATATCCCGTAGCGCTCGCACTATGGGTTGCGATCGCAGACCTGATCCCATTGGTCGGAGCGACGCTGGGCGCTATACCCGCGGTGATCGTCGCCTTCTTTGCCTCGCCTTGGCAAGGCATCGCCACGGTGATCTTCTTCGTCGCCTATCAGCAGGTAGAGAATTACTTCGTGGTTCCAAGAGTCATGAAGAAGGCGGTCGATCTCTCACCGGCTGCGGTACTGGTCGCCGCGCTCGTAGGCGCAGGCCTACTGGGATTCGTGGGGGCGTTGATGGCGATCCCTGCCGCAGCAGCGTTGAAGATCGTCACGCACGAGGTGTTGCTGCCGCGCACCGAGCAAGCGTAAGAGTCACGCGACCGAGCGAAACCACTCGATCGTTCGGTCCAAGCCTTCGTCGAGAGACACCTTCGGCTCCCAGCCGAGGATCGCCCTCGCCCGTGTGATGTCGGGCCGTCTCACCTTGGGGTCGTCGACCGGAAGCGGTTCGAACACGATCTCGGAGCGCGAGCCTGTTTTCTCGATGATCTTTTCCGCAAGCGACAGGATCGTGTACTCGCCGGGATTGCCGATGTTCACCGGGTCGCGCTCCGTGGATTCCGCGAGTTTCGCGAACCCCTCGATCAGGTCGTCGACGTAGCAGAAGCTTCGGGTCTGGCTACCGTCTCCGTAGACGGTGATCGGTGCGCCTTCGAGCGCCTGAGCCACAAAGTTAGGGATCGCGCGTCCGTCGCCGGGCGACAACCTCGGCCCATACGTGTTGAAGATGCGACCAATGCGAACGTCCACACCGTGCTTGCGGTGGTAGGCGACGGTCACCGCTTCCGCGAACCTCTTTGCCTCGTCGTACACGCTGCGCGGGCCCGTTGTCGAAACATTCCCGCGATACGACTCGGGCTGGGGGTGGACTTCGGGATCGCCGTACACCTCCGAAGTCGAAGCGAGCACGAACACGGCACCGAACGCTCGCGCGATGTCGAGTGCGTTCATCGTGCCCAGCGAACCGACCTCGAGCGTCTCGATCGGAAGAGCGAGATACGCAGGAGGACTTGCCGGGGACGCGAAGTGGAGCACGAGATCGGGTTCACCCTCCGGTCGATACGGGACGATGACGTCGTGCTGCACCAACGAGAACCCCGCTCGCTCATCCAGGTGAGCGACGTTTCTCGGATCGCCGGTCACGAAGTTGTCGACACACTCGACGGTCCATCCGCGCTCCAACCAGAACTCGCAGAGATGCGAACCGAGGAACCCGGCACCACCCGTGATCAGGGCATGCTTCGACACGTGTCTGTCTGCGCCTCAGACCACTAGAAGCTCGGCGACCTGCACCGTATTGAGGGCGGCGCCCTTCCGGAGATTGTCGGCAACGCAGAACATCTCGATCGCCGTCGGATCGAACAGGTCCTGACGGATCCGACCGACGAAGCAAGGGTCTTTGCCCGCAGCTTCCAACGGCGTTGGATACGCGCCGCGGGTCGGATCGTCGACGACCTCGACACCGGGAGCTTCGAGCAAGACCTCTCGGGCGGCCTGTGCCGTTAGCTGTTCCTCGAACTCCGCGTGCACGGAATCGCCATGACCGACGATCACAGGGACGCGAACGCAAGTTGCGGTGACGGGAAGATGCGGAAGCCCCATGATCTTTCTCGTCTCGTTGCACAACTTGAGCTCCTCGCTCGTGTATCCGTCCTCTTTAACCGACCCGCATTGCGGGATGACGTTCAACGCCAGAGGATGAGCGAACGCGTCGCCTGCCGTCAGGACGTTGCGGCCAAGCCCGGCCACCACATCATCCGGTTCCTTCGCGGCCCGTTGCGTCTGGTCCCACAGCTCGTCGACACCAGGCCGCCCCGCACCCGAAGCGGCTTGATACGACGAGACGATGAGCCGGCGCAAGCTGAAACGGCGATGCAGCGCGGCGAGAGGAACGACCATCGCAAGTGTCGTGCAGTTGGGCGAAGCGATGATTCCTTTCGGCCGGTCGGCAGCTGTCGCAGCATTGATCTCGGGCACGACGAGCGGCACTTCGGGGTCCATCCGAAACGCCGCCGAATTGTCGACGACTACGGCTCCTCGCTCGACCGCGATAGGCGCCCACTCGACAGACACCTCGTCGGGCACATCGAATAGCGCGATATCCGCTCCGTCGAAGACGTCGCCCGAAAGGGCGCGGACCTCGATCTCGTCTACACCGTAGGAAAGCTTGCGACCGGCCGACCGACTGGATGCAACCGGGACAAGCTCGCCGGGGAAAGCACGTTCATCGAGGATCCGGAGCATCTCGGAGCCGACAGCGCCCGTTGCGCCGACCAACACCGTCCTCACGGTCCGCTCTCTCTCGGAACGTCTCGAGCCACTACGTCCGCGTCGGCGACAGCGGACACTGCGCGAAATTGATCCGTGACGGTGGCCGGATGCTGTTCACGTACGACGACGTCGTCCGATAACTCGAAACGGTCGTGCAGAGCCTTCACCGCGCGTTCGACCTCGGCTGCACGGACGACACACGAGACCCTGATCGATGACGTCGATATGACCTCGATGTTGATGCCGGCGTCGGCAAGCGCATCGAACATATCGGCAGCCACGCCAGGATTGCTCTTCATGCCTGCTCCGACCAGCGAGACCTTCCCGATGTCGGCATCCTTCTCGATGCCCTGCGCACCCACGTCTTCGGCGATCGCTTGGAGCAGAGGTCCGATCCTGCGCAGGTCGTCGATCGGGCAAGTGAAGAAGATGTCTGTGAAGCCTTCTTCCGACACGCTTTGGACGATCATGTCCACGTTCACCCCATCGTCTGCAAGCGGCCGAAAGACGCGCGCCGCGATGCCCGGTCGGTCGGGCACTCCCAGGATCGTGACCTTCGCCTCGGACGTGTCGTGCGCGATCCCGGAGATGATCGCTTGCTCCATGCGCTCATCCTCCTTCTTTATCCACGTGCCCTCGGCATCGGTGAACGAAGAACGAACGTGAACGAGGACGCCGTAATTACGAGCGTATTCGACGCACCTCAGCATCAACACCTTTGCCCCCGACGCCGAGAGCTCGAGCATCTCTTCATACGAGACTGCGTGCAGCTTGCGCGCCTCGGGAACCACCCTTGGGTCGGCCGTGTACACACCTTCGACATCGGTGTAGATCTCACACACATCGGCGCCCAGCGCCGCTGCAAGCGCGACTGCAGTGGTGTCCGAGCCGCCCCGTCCCAAAGTGGTGATGTCAAAGGTCGTCGAGACACCCTGGAAACCCGCGACGATCGCGATCTTCCCCGCGTCTAGGGCTTCGAGCACACGTCGAGCACGCACATCCACGATCCTTGCTTTCCCGTGACGCGTGTCCGTGACGATGCCGGCCTGCGATCCGGTGAACGAGATCGCCTCGTGGCCGAGCTCGATGATGGCCATCGACAAGAGCGCCATCGAT
>JALZGD010000031.1:6090-10755 GCA_030861205.1 Actinomycetota bacterium | reverse complement strand
GCAGCATGTCGAGCTCCCGCTCGTGCGGCAACGGCGAGATCTGGGCGGCGAGCTCGACGAGCTCGTCGGTCGTGTCACCCATGGCCGAGACGACGACGCACACCCGTCGACCGGCCTCTGCCGCCGCGACGACGCGACGTGCGACGCGCTGGATCCGCCGCGCGTCGGAAACCGACGTTCCTCCGTATTTCTGGACTACGAGGGGCATGCCGCCACGTTAGCCGACGGTGACTCCCGGGACGCTGCTCCTAACCGCAGTGCTTCTCGTTCCCAGGACCTTGCTCGTCGTGGTCGCAATCGTGACCGTGATCCGGTTGCGGGTCGCCCTTGGGTGTAGCGCTCGGTGCCGGAGACGAGGCCGCTGGAGGTGGCGACGGATGCGTCGGGTGTGGTTTCGGCGAGCCCGACGTTGCACCCGGAGACGGAGTTGTCGTCGTCTGCCTGTGACGGTGATGTGAGCGGCCGTCCACGGTCGTCGTTCCACGGTGAGCATCGGCTTTGTGAGCAGTGCCATGCTGCGACCGCTTCTTCGGCGCTGCGTTGGGGCCGTGCGCTTTCGCCGATGCGACGTGAGAGCGCTCGGTGGTGCGCTTGATATGCAGCGCCGAAACCTGTGCGTTCGAGCGGGTCGGCGGAGCGACCACGACGCGATGGTTGGGAGTGTGTGGTCTCTGGAGCGCGTGGAATCCCGGCAGTCCCGGCACTACCGCCGCGAGCAGGACGGCGGCGCCCACTCCGCCCGCCGCTGGGGCCACATTGCCGAGGCCCCATCTCTTTAGCCATGCCGCAGCGCGACGGATCCATGCTTGAGGAGCGGCAAGAAGCGCGAGCACGCCCGTGACGGGAACTCTGACCGGAAGCGTCGAGACGAAAGCCGCTACGACGTCGGGGTCGAACTGTGTCCCGGCGTGCTGTTGCAGGATCTCGATCGCTTCGTCGCGGCTTGCGCCCGGCCGATAGGGGCGACTCGATGTGATCGCGTCGTAAGTGTCGGCAACCGAGATGATCCGCGCGAACAACGGGATCTCTGTCGCGGCGAGTCCATCCGGGTATCCAAAGCCGTCCCACCGCTCGTGGTGATGTCGCACCGCGGCAACAACGTCGACACTCGTGACCAAAGACACCATCCAGGCGCCGACGACAACGTGCTCTTGAACTATCTGCCGTTCGTACGCGCTGAGGTCACTCGGTTTGCGCAGTATCCGGTCGGGGACTCGGATCTTGCCGACGTCGTGCAGCGTGGCAGCAGTGCGCAACTCCTCTACTTCGGCGGGCGGCAGTCCCATGGCCAGCGCGGTCCGATACACATGACGCGAAACCCGTTGCGAGTGCCCGTGGGTGTAAGGGTCTTTTCCTTCGAGCGCCGTCGTGAGCTCCTGCAGCACTGCAAGCTGTTGACCGGGGGTGATCTGAACGTTCTCGACGGGGCGACCCTCGCGATCGAGGCCCAGAAGACTCGTGCCGCGCTCGAGCTTGCGCTCCAGCCGGTTGCGGAGCATCCATCCCCACAGCATCAGCTCGTCGAAGGAGACGTCTGCGGACGCGGGGTTGCGATGCCAGATCGTGGCGCCGATAGAGATCGCCGCTATGGCGAGCACGAGGAAGATGAGCGCGTCGACGACTATCGGAGGGTGCGGCGAAGCAACCCACGCCAGAACGGCGGTCGCGACAAGAGGGCCACCGATGGTCGCTCCGGTGGCCACGATGGCACGTGACAGATACGGCCTGACGTCTACGTGATCGTCGGTTTTGATCTCATCCCCCGCTGTTCGACTACGCACGGCATCCTAACGGATGCAGACAGTACTCATCGCTGTGGGAGTACCCACGCTCCTCTTGCTTCTAACGTCGGGGTCCGACGGTCGTTACGCGAACTTTTCGCGCCCTCGGATCAGCCCGTGATCTGGCGGCGTCCCTCGAGCGCGCGGCCCAGCGTCACCTCGTCGGCGTATTCGAGGTCACCTCCAACCGGAAGTCCGGATGCGAGGCGAGTCGTCTGTACGCCGAGGGGGCCGAGGACTCGCGCCAGGTACATCGCCGTGGCCGTGCCTTCGGTGTTGGGGTTGGTGGCGACGATCACTTCCCGAGCCGGCGGACGGCCGTTCGAGCCCCGGACGCGCTCCAGCAACTCGGAGATCCTCAGGTCGTCCGGATACACCCCGTCCATCGGCGAGATAGCACCGTGGAGGACGTGGTACACGCCCCGGAATTCCCGGGTTCTCTCGATCGCGACGATGTCGGGCGGCTCTTGCACCACGCAGATCGTCGTGGGGTCGCGCCGCTCATCGCGGCAGAACTCACAAAGCTCCTGGTCGGCGAGATTGAAGCAGAGAGCGCACAAGCGCACCTTCTCTTTGACCTCGGCGATCGCTCGAGCGAGAGACGACGCTTCCCCGGCGGGAGCTTTCAGTAGGTAGAAGGCGACGCGCTGCGCGCTCTTCGGGCCGATCCCCGGCAGCTTGGCAAGCTCGTCGATCAGATCCTGGATCGGCCCCGCGAACAAAGAGCTACTTCCCTCAGGCGCCTGGAAGGCCGAGCCCGCCGAGACCGCCGGCGATCGGCCCCAAGGTTTGCTCTTGCAGCTCCTTCACCTTGGCGAGCGCCTCGTTCACACCGGCGGTAACAGTGTCGGCGAGCATCTCGATGTCGTCTGCTTCGGGGGGGCCGTCGAACACATCGGGATCGATCGTGATGGACAGGATGCGCTGATCACCGCTTGCAACGACGCGTACGGCGCCGCCGCCGGCAGAGGCTTCGACGGTCTCGTCGGCAAGCTGTTCCTGCGCTTTCTGGACGTCCGCGGCCATGCGCTGAGCTTCTTTCATCATGCGCTGTAGGTCTTTCATGGACGCCTCCGATCCCATCAAGCAATCGCGCCTGGAAGGCACAGCTTCCGAGGCGCAGACTGGATCTGCTATTTGACCTTTTCTTCGACTACTTCCGCGCCAAGCCCTTTCTTCACGAGCTCGACAGGGTCTTGCACTTCAGCATCGCCGACGATGTCGTCGACGGACACCTCTTCTGTCTCCTTTTCGAGTTGACCTCCGGCAGCAGAGTCGGTGCCTGCTTTCGATTGGGGGACGAAGGCGAATTTCGCGTGGATCCCGAGAGCTGCGTAAAGTCCTTCGCCCAACACTGCGGTGCACGATTGGTCCTTCATCGCTTCGGCGTGGAAATCGGCCGCCGTTGCAACCGTGAGGATCCCATCCGCGAACGACACGGGACGCGACCCCTCCAGGTAGGCGCCGACTCGCCGCGTTCGCGATATCACTTCGGCCAGTGTCTTTGACCACGCATCGCGGATGTGCGAAAGCCCGATCTCGGCTGGCACCCCTGCTGATCGCGACGCGCTCGGGGTGGCCGCTTCGGGAGCCTGCACAGCGTCCGCGACGGCCGACGCCCCTTCGGTCTTCTTTGCGGCCGGTTTCTTGCGAACTGCGGGCGGCGTGTGACTTTGACGCGGCGCTGGAGCCGCTTCGACCGACGCGTGCTCGTCGGACTCGATCCCGATACGACGTTCGAGCCTCTCTATGCGACCAAGAAGACCGGTTGCAGACGGGTCGGTGTCGGGAGAGGCGGCGCGAACGAGGGCGATCTCGAGCAGAAGCCGGTGATTCGGAGCGTTGCGCATCTCGGTCAGCGCTTTGGCAACGAGGTCGATCATCCTGACCAGAGAGCCCGCCGCGAATCGCGATGCCTGCGTGCCCATCGTGGCGAGATCATCGGCTGCGGCATCCATCAGATCGGCAGCGTCGGGAGCCGCTTTCAATATCAGGAGTGTGCGAGCGTGATCGAGAACGCCGAGCGCGAGCTGGCGGACGTCGGCCCCTCTCGCGATAGAAGTGTGAAGAGCGGTGAATACCTGTCCGACGTCACCTTCCGCGATCGCATCGAACAGAGCCGTCAGTGAGTCTTCGTTGCGTGTACCGAGAACACGCTCGGCATCGTCCTGGCCGACGTGACCTTCGAGTGTCGACAGCTGGTCGAGCGCCGACAGGGCATCTCGGACGCTGCCGTCGGCATGGCGAGCGATGACTTCAACCGCCGTGGCGTCGATGTCGACAGACTCTTGTTTCGCTACAGATTCGATGTGGTGCTGAAGCACGTCGACCGGGACTCGCCGGAAGTCGAATCGTTGCGTACGCGACACGATTGTCGCGAGGACCTTGTGAGCTTCGGTCGTAGCAAGGATGAACACCACGTGCGGAGGAGGCTCCTCGAGCGTCTTGAGGAGCGCATTGAAAGAGGGTGCACTGAGCATGTGCACCTCGTCGATCACGTAGACCTTGCGGCGCCCACCCGCAGTCGCCAGCGGGACACCGGCCAGGATCTCCCGCGTCTCGTCCACCTTCGAGTGCGACGCAGCGTCCATCTCGATGACGTCGAGAGACGAGCCGTCTGCGATCGCGATGCACGAATCGCATTCGCCACACGGCTGAGGAGTGGGGCCGTGGATGCAATTGATCGCCTTCGCGAGGATTCGGGCGGTGCTGGTCTTACCGGTGCCGCGCGGCCCCGTGAACAGGTACGCGTGGGCAACCTTGTCATCGCGAACGGCCGCCGCAAGCGTCCGCGAAACGTGTTCCTGACCGAGGATCTCGTCGAACGTCTGGGGCCGGTACTTGCGATACAGGGATAGGTAAGCCACTCGTCGCATCCTAGTTG
>JALZGD010000031.1:0-6080 GCA_030861205.1 Actinomycetota bacterium | reverse complement strand
CGAATGAGTGACGCAACGTCGCGAAATATGGCCGCGCGCCCCGCTCTGGACCCGCAGACGGCCGTCGCTTTCCCGGTAACGAAGCTCCGGCCGAGCTCGCCCGCGGCACTCTCGGTACACCGCTTACGGCTGCTCCCTTCCGGGCCTGACCGGGTTCACGGCTCCGAGTCGCGCGGGACTCGACCATCGACGCTCGTCACCGGGGGCTGCCCGGTCAACCGCGGGCCGCAAGCGGGTAATCGGCCCGGCGTATCGAGGGTTTCCGGTTCAGGGGACCCCGAGCCCCCCACCTAGCGCGGCCGAGATGCAGGATAGACGAGTTGTTCCGCGGAGACGAAGGGATTCGAACCCTTGGACCCCGAAGGGTCACACGCTCTCCAGGCGTGCCGATTAGTCCGCTCTCGCACGTCTCCGCCGGGCATCCTAGCCAGCACGCCGCGCGCACAAAGATGCAGCGGTGGGGGTGGGATTTGAACCCACGGAGGGCGCGAACCCTCACTCGCTTTCGAGGCGAGCCCGTTCGGCCGCTTCGGTACCCCACCAGGGTCGATCAGGTTAGCTCAGGGCGCATTCTCACGGCGCATTCTCACCCGACCGACGGTTTTCAAAGAACGCGCGGAGTAGCTCGGCGCCTTCGTTGGCAAGCACACCCGTCGTGATCTCTATCTGGTGATTCAGCCTTGGGTCCTGCACCACGTTGTACAAGGAATACGCGGCCCCCGCCCGTGGGTCCTGGGGCCCGTAGACGAGTCGGTCGACGCGCGCCAGCACGAGGGCCCCGGCACACATCGGGCACGGTTCGAGCGTCACGTAGACCGTGGCGCCAGAAAGTCGCCACGACCCAATGTGCTCGGCAGCCGCTCTCAACGCGAGCATCTCTGCGTGGGCGGTGGGATCGCCCTGCAGCTCCCGCTCGTTGCCCGCTTGAGCGATGACGGAGCCATCCAGCACGACTACGGCTCCAATAGGAACGTCGTCGTGCTCGAGGGCAGCCGCGGCCTCCTCGAGTGCGAGCCGCATGAACGTCTCGTCGATGCTCGACATGCGGTCGTCCACGGCCGGAGGACTGTAGTACGCCCGGAGGGATTCGAACCCCCGACCTTCCGGTCCGTAGCCGGACGCTCTAATCCACTGAGCTACGGGCGCACAAGCGAAGGAACTGTAACGCCGGCGGAGGCGCGGGGATTTGAACCCCGGAAGGGGCTATAAACCCCTTAACGCATTAGCAGTGCGCTCCCTTCGGCCGCTCGGGCACACCTCCGCGGGAAATCATATCGGCGCCGGATATCGCCACATAGTGAGAGTGTCTAGGCTCATGAGATCGCTGCCGGTCGTCTTCGCAACCGCAGTCTTCTTCTCCTCGTCGTGTCAGGGGACGGCTGCGCCTGCCATCATCGAGAGCCCGAGGTTGCCCGCGGTAGCCAGAGTCGAGACGTACAAAGACAACCTTGCTTTCCCCGTAGACATGGCGTGGGTGAAGGGATCTCACAAGATCTTCTTCACGGAGAAGAACAGCGGCAAGATCCGGGTCATGCGCGGCCGCAAATTGATACATCGAGCGTGCGCGCGGCTAAGCGTCAACTCCCAAGGAGAACGCGGACTCCTCGGTATCGCTCTCGACCCGCGGTTCCAACGCAATCACAGGCTGTACGTCTACTACACGCAAGCGTCGCCATTGCAGAACAGAGTCGCGCGCTTCGTCGTGTCGCACGATCGCTGTACGCACAA
Source organism: Actinomycetota bacterium (assembly GCA_030861205.1). Classification (GTDB taxonomy): domain Bacteria; phylum Actinomycetota; class CADDZG01; order CADDZG01; family WHSQ01; genus JALZGD01. Next base: position 4,352 of record JALZGD010000031.1, on the reverse strand, counting down.
GAAGAACATCGTGCGCGGCATCTCCGCGTCGTCGTCCGGCTATCACAACGGCGGACAACTCGAATTCCTTCACGGAAAGCTGTTCGTATCCGTCGGTGAGGCGCATGCTCCCGCCAACGCCCAGAACACGTCGAAACGACTGGGCAAGATCTTGCGGATCAACACTGATGGGAGCGTGCCCAAGGCGAATCCGTTCGGGCGATCGAATCCCGTATGGAGCTATGGGCACAGGAACCCGTTCGGGCTCGCGCGCCGACCGGGGACGCGCATCCTCTACGAAACCGAAAACGGGCCGAGCTGCGACGACGAGCTGAACGTCATCCGCAAGGGCCGCAACTACGGATGGGGCAACGGTTATCACTGCGGTTCGAACGGCGTCGGATCGAACCCGAAAGCTCCGCTGCGGCGATGGACGCCGACCATCGCTCCAACCGATGCGTGGTGGTACCGGGGCAGGATGAGCGCGCTATCCGGCTCCCTGTACTTCGGCGATTACAACGATCAGAACTTGCACAGGGTCATGTTCAACAAAAGAGGCACTCGGGTCCGGGACTCACGGATCATCTTTCATTCCGGCGAACCCATCATCGACGTCGCCAAAGGCCCAGGGGGATGGTTGTATTTCGCCACGACCACCTCGATCAAGCGAATCGTGAAGAAGTAAGCGCTTACAAGTAAGGGCCGCCGTCCGATCGCGGTCCGCCGTCTTCAGCAGCGGGCAAGCTCCGCCTTCTCATCTCTTCGAGACGCTGGCGCGATTCCATCTCTTGTGCGACGAGCATCGCCTGGATGCCATGGAAGAGGCCTTCGAGCCAGCCGACCAATTGAGCGTGAGCGATGCGAAGCTCTGCATCCGACGGAGCGGACTCGTCGAATGGCAGGCTCAGTCGTTCGAGCTCTTGTCTGAGCTCCGGTGACAGGACTTCGGCGAGCTCGCTGATGGAAGTCTGGTAGATCTCGCGTAGCCGGCTTCGGCTTGCGTCGTCGAGCGGCGCATGACGAACCTCTTCTAGGAGTTGGCGCACCATGGATGCGATCCGGATGACCTTCCCAGGTTGCTCCACTCCGTCTCGTGGCTGAGCCTGCTCGGTTTGATCCGGCGGCACGACAACCACTTGTTGGCCCTGAGGTTGATCGGTCACGACGAGTACCTTACCGGCGCGACCTTGCCTCTCGACAACGACGTTAAATAGCTCTGTGGACACCGTTCATCTGGGACGTTTCTCTCGCGAAAGGGCGAACGAGGTTGCGGCGCGGCTCGAGCAAGCCAAGATCACATGGTGGTACAAGGAGCCCGGAATCTTCAGTCAGATCTGGGAGTACGGCGTGCGGTTGTTCGTCGACTCCAGCCGTCTCGAGGACGCGCGTGCCATCGTTGACCAGTTGGATTCCGAGCTCGGGCCCGGGTAACGAGGAACGATCTAAGGCGCATACGTGGAACACGTAGTGATACGTAAGCTCGAACACCTGACCGCGACGAAAGCGGCACCGCGTATCTCCTACGCGATCGAGACGCGCGAACGACCGGGTCCCGCGCACAAGAACGGCGCATATCCGGCAGACGATGTCTGGGTCCAGTTGCACGGCGGCCTTTTCGTGGCAAGGGCGACGATCGAGATCTGCTGGGTGGGCGAGTATTCGGACATACGCGAGGTCCGGGCCAGGACGCGCGGAAGCGCGCTCTTCGACAAGACCGAGTTCTGGCGAGGCCGACCTCGTTACGGCTACGCGGCCGTCGCGAGCCTCGTGTCCGAGAGATGGGTCGATCCGTTCTGGGCGGGGCCGCGAACCTACGGCTACGAGTGGGTGCTGCTGGAGAATGACTCGAAGCAATCGTCCTGGCTGACGCCGAAAGACCCGCCCCGCTCGGCCGATGACTTGACCGCACGGTTCACCGCTTGGCGATCATCTCTCTAGCTACCAGGACAGCCGTTCGCGACGCGCGGAGGCAGCGATCAACTTCTCGAGCCGTCGGTCGCGGGTTTCGGGTCGCTTCGCGCTGATCACCCACCACGTCGCGGTCCGGCGGTATGAAGGCGCCTGCTCGTTGAAGAAGTCCCACGCTTCCTTCTCGGCGCGGAAGTGTTTCTCTTGCTCGGTGTCGAACGAAGTTTGTTTCTGCTCGTATGAGTAGACCTTTGATCTCTTGTCATCGCGCCGCTCGAACGCTGCGAGCCCCGCCGGCTCCATAAGGCCTTTCGAGCTCAAGTCCTCTGCTTTCGCGATATTCACAGCACTCCAGATGCTGCCGGGCTTTCTGCGAGTGAACCTGATCGTGAAGCGATGGTCGTCGATTCCTTTCCTCACTCCGTCGATCCAGCCGAAACAGAGGGCCTGATCGACGGCTTCCGACCACGAGACTCCCTTGTTGTCTGCGCTCTTCTTGTAGAAACCGACCCAAAGCTCGGCGGCGTTCTCGTGATTGGCGGTCAACCACCGCCGCATCTCTTCGCCCGACTTGAAGTAACGAGGTTTCACGAGCGATAAATGTAGGTGACGCGTCTACGTCGACGCTTCCGCGATACTCATCGCTTGCCACGTTGGATCGATCTGCCGCACCCGACCGAGCCGTTTCTCGTTCGCAGGCTGTCTCAGCTGTTCGTCGGTCTCGTAGCGTTCGGCGTCAGTGTCGCTCTGATGGTCAGGGCACGCCTCGGATTGGCCCCGTGGGACGTGCTCCATCAAGGGATCGCAAAACAAACCGGGATAAGGCTTGGGTGGGTCGTTATAGCGGTCTCGCTCGTCGTTCTCAGTTTGTGGATCCCCTTACGTCAACCGTTGGGGATAGGCACGCTTGCGAATGCAATCGTCGTAGGGCTCTCCGTGAACGGCGCCCTGATCGTGCTACCGCAGGTTGATCAAGGTTGGGTCCGCGTCGTGCTGCTTGCGACTGGAGTGATTCTGAATGGCGTGGCTACCGGTCTCTATATCGGAGCAGGTCTAGGGCCGGGGCCGCGGGATGGATTGATGACGGGCGTAGCTCAACGAGGTCACTCGATCCGTTCGACGCGTACCGCGCTCGAAGTCACGGTCCTGATCTTGGGCTGGTTCCTCGGCGGAACGGTAGGTGTCGGTACGGCCGTCTACGCGATCGCGATCGGTTCACTCGCTCACGTGTTCATCCCGCGTTTCACGTTCAACGGTGGCCACACAGATGGGCGGGCTGACTAGCCCGCCCATCTGTCGCTAATGGCTTTCGCTATTCGCCCTTCGTCAATCCGATGACGTTTCCCTGAGGGTCGCGGAACAGCGCGATCGTCGTTCCCTCCGTGATCGTCTCCGGCCCCATGATCCGCTGGCCGCCCCGGCTCTCGATGTCCTGAAGAGTTGCTTCGGGGTCGGGGACCTGAACGTAGAACGTTACGTGACCCGGCATGTTCGGGTCGGGGACCCCACCGATACCGCCACCGATCCCGGCGTCCTCCGGCGGCACGAGCCCGTACTTGAACTCGTTGTTCGCATCGACGTTCCAATCGAAGATCTCGGAGTAGAACTTGCCGAGCTCCGCGGCGTCGCCGGTCGTCATGACCTCGAAGTGCACAACCTTCGCTCCCATCTGCAACTCCCTTCTCTCGATCCGACATCTGATTCGACGATGCGAGCACGGGAAACTCATCGCTCGACCGTCGACTTCAGTCGGTTCTTTTAGGCTGGCCCGGTGACCGACACGACTACGGGAACGCTGCCCAGCCCAGGCCCGCCGGAGCTCGAGCGCGAGCTCGACAGCTACCGAAAGGAACTGACGGCATACGCGTACCGGATGCTCGGATCGACTTCCGAAACCGAGGATGCGGTCCAAGAAACCCTGCTGCGGGCATGGAGGAGCTACGACTCCTTCGAGGGACGCTCCGCGCTGCGGTCGTGGCTCTATCGGATCGCTACGAACGTGTGCCTCGACATGGTCGGAGGGGCTCAGCGCCGGGCCAGACCGATGGATCTTGGCCCGGCTCAGGCGGCTGATACGAAACTGCTCGGGAGCCCGCTTCCTGAGGTGACGTGGCTCGAGCCGATGCCCGACTCTCGGATGATCCCGTCGGAAGGCGACCCGGCGGAGATAGCTGAATTGCGAGATTCCGTGCGGCTCGCGTTCGTTGCAGCGCTGCAACACCTGCCGCCCAAGCAGCGAGCAGTTCTCATCCTGAGAGAGGTTGTCCGGTGGAAGGCCGAGGAAGTCGCCGAGCTGCTCGACACCAGCGTCCCGTCGGTCAACAGCGCATTGCAGCGGGCGCGGGCTGCTCTAGCCGGCGGCGCTATTGGACGACGTTCCGCACGCCCGATGAACGAGCAGGAGCAAAAGCTTCTGCAGCGGTACGTGGACGCTTTCGAGCGTTACGACATGGACGACCTCACGG
>JALZGD010000180.1:1998-5371 GCA_030861205.1 Actinomycetota bacterium | reverse complement strand
GCCCTTGACGTTCACCTTGACGATCTCATCGAGGTCGATCCCCAGCTCCTGCTGAACCTTTCCGATCATGAAAGCCTCGTAGTCGAAGGTCTCGCAACACATGAGGCCGATGACGAGTTTGAGGTTGCGAGTCCACCGCTTGATACCTTCAGCAGAGAGCTGTCGGACCGCGGTGGACTCGCACGAGACGCCTACCAGTGCAACGTTCTTGAGCTTCGCTTCCGCCGCCTTTTTCAACCCGAGCGGAGTCGCGCAATACGTGTAGCGAGAACCCGCGGCACCCAGCAGCTCATCGCGATTTCGCACGAGAGCCGGCTCGTCCAGCCATGCGACGTCGTCGGACGGTTTCGAAACGACAGCTCCGTCGAGCTCACCGGTATCGAGTCCCCAGGAAAGCAGTGCCGTAACGGCCCCGCCATCCTGTCCTTTCTGCACGATCGGCGCATAGGTCGCCCGCGCGAGCGTCTTGAATCCGTACTGGCCTTCGGGTTGGTCTTCTGATCTCCGCCGCTGGAACAGCGTCTGCTCGATCGTGTCGATCGCGGGGTCGAGTCGCAGGCATGCCATGGCACATAGCGAACATCCCTCCTCGCCGTGGACGCAGTTGTCGAACGGCGAGTTCGGATCCGTTTGAGTCGGATCGAAGTCCTGGAGCGTCAACACTTTGTGAGGGCACGCGACGATGCACGCCGAGCAACCGCAGCAGATCTCCGTCGCGACGATCTCCGAGTACAGGTGCTTCCAGTGCTTACGTTCTTGCACGAACACCCTTCCCGATCCGGAAACGAGCGGACAGGTTATCCGGTGACCTAGCCAGCGACGGCCGCGTCTAGGCTGCTTCTGATGGATGCCGGCATTGTCCCAGTCAAGGCTCTGACCAGGGCAAACAGTCGCCTTTCCGGGTCCTTTTCGGAGCCGGATCGGAACGCGCTGGCGCGCGCCCTGCTCGACGACTGCATCGCGATGTGCCAGAGCGCGGACATCTTGCAGTGGACGTTCGTGTCGGTTGACGAGGCGGTTTTACAGCTCGTCGAGCGATCCGGGTTGCGCGCGTTGCGAGAAGAGACGACGGGGTTGAACGAAGCGCTGAGCCAGGGAGTCGCCGATGCGCTCGAGCGTGGCGCGCAGTCGCTTACAGTCCTGCCCGTTGACGTCCCGCTCGCGTGGCGCGGTGATATCGAAGATCTGCTGGATACCGGAGCGACATCCGACGTCGTCGTCGTCCCATCCGGCCGCGACGGAGGGACGAATGCGCTCTATATGTCGCCGCCGGATCTGATCGAACCCCACTTCGGGTCCGAATCATTGAAAGCTCATATCGCGATAGCCGTTGTGCGCGGTTACCGATGCTCGGTCCTGTCGTTGCCTCGGGTGGCCCTCGACATCGACACGATCGATGACGTCGATGAGTTCCTGTCGTGGCCCGGCCGGAGACCGAGCCGAACCGGAGAGGTGCTCGAGAGGTTGACCGCGCGCGCTTAGTCGGGAGCCGTTCCGGTTGCTGCGCTCTGCTCCTCTGCGACTTGCTCGGCGCGCTCGATCGCAACTTTCTCAGCTCGACCCGCAAGCTCTTCCAGCCGCGCGGGGGTGGGCATGCGCACACCCTCGGGAGATTGCAGCGCGAGCGCTCCACCAAGCGCGCCGGCTCCCAGAACGATCAATACGACCATCTGCACCGGTGAAGGTCTCGTCGGCCCGCCCACGTCTGACGCTCTTCGCCCGAGGTCGTAACCCTTCACTCGCCCTAAGGCGTAACCCGCAAAGACGAACAGGGCCGCCGCCATGACGATGAGCAGAGCCTGCATGAACCGCAATGTGCGGCGCTGGCGCGTGGGCGCTACGGGGGCCCGGTGTGATCCACCCGTCATCGCTCGTTTCATGGCTCAAGGGTAAGACGCGAAGAGGGCTCGGCCGGAGCCGAGCCCTCGATCACTTGTGAAAGTGGCGCCTAACGGCCGCCCGCTACGAAGTCCTTGAACCCTGCGCCGGGCTTGAACGCCGGGACCTTCGTTGCCTTGACCTTGATCTCTTCACCCGTGCGCGGGTTACGGGCGGTGCGGGCCGAGCGCGCTCTGCGTGAGAACGTCCCGAAACCCGGCAGCGACACGCGGTCGCCTTTCTTCACTTGCTTCTGGACTGTGTTGATCGTGGCGTCGAGTACCTCGGAGACGGTGCGCTTGGATTCACCCGTGGCCGAGGCGACGGAGTCGATGAGCTCCTTCTTGTTCAACGCGTTGCTCCCTCCTGCTGAAGATGGTCTGAGACGGGCGCTACCCTACCGGCTCGGCTCCCCGCGGGCCGGGTGGTTTGGGGGCATTTCTAGCGTTCGCAAGATCCGTACGCGTTCTTCCCCGTGCCTCCGCGGCAAGTGTCTAGTCCGGGACCCCCCGCCAACGCATCAGCACCCCGCTTTCCACTGAGGAGATCACCACCTCCGGCACCGATGAGAAAGTCGTCACCCGCTAGGCCCACTAGCAAGTCGTTGCCCTCCCCACCCCGCAGTGTGTTGTCCGAGTCGTTTCCCCGCAGGACATCCGCGTACGACGAACCTTTAACAACTTCAATGCCAATCAGAACGTCCTCGCCCTGACCGATGGCCGTGCCGTCGCCGAGATCCGCGTGGATGGCGTGGCCTGCAGACGAATATGAAACGGTGTCCGTGCCGTAACCGCCGTTGAACGAGTCGGGGCCGCCCCACCCAATGAATGTGTCGTTGCCTCCGCGGCCCTTGAGGAAGTTGGCTGATTTCCCGCCGATGAGAATGTCGTCGTGCGAAGACCCAAACGCACCCTCGATGTTCACCAGCTTGTCGACGCCCTCTCCAGTCACCTCAAACGTCTTGAAGTTGATCGTCACGGATTGGGAGGCACGGATGAAGGTGACAAAATCGACCCCACTATTTCCATTGATCTCGTCGTCGCCGGGTCCGCCCGATAAACGATCCGCTCCCAGATTCCCATCGACTCCGTCGTTCCCCGGACCACCCCACATACTGTCCGCACCTGCGTCTCCGAATAGGCCATCATCGCCCGGTCCGCCTGCGAGCCAATCGCGTCCTGCACCGCCGCTGATCGTATCGGTGCCGCGTCCGCCGCAGATCGTGTCGTTTCCTCCACCACCTGCAACTGTGTCGTTGCCTCCGAGCAGCTGGATGACGTCGGCTCCCCGAGTTCCGCGTAGGACGTCATTCCCGCGGGTTCCGACGACTGTTGCTCTAACGCCGTGGCACGTGGGCGCTGCCGATGCGATCGGTGAAATGAAGACGGACGAGACGAGGACGAGTGTGACGCTTGACGCTGTCAGTCTCATGCGTACACGAACCCGACCGCTTCCTTCTTCCATCCATTGGTTGAGAACTGCGCTGCCTTCGACC
>JALZGD010000180.1:1599-1988 GCA_030861205.1 Actinomycetota bacterium | reverse complement strand
CTCAGCTTGTAGAGCGGGGTGACGTTCGCGCCGGTCGGAGCCACTTGTTGGCTTTTCCAGACGTAGCCGACGCCTGCATCGAGTGTGATCGGAATCGTGTTGTCGATCTGCTTTAGAAACAGGTCGCCAGATGTCCCGACGGTGTAACCCTGTCCCTTCATCTGGTCGGCTTCGGTCGCGCTCGTGGTGGTGAAGTAATCGTCCTTCTTCGAGTTGTAGAGGACGTAGAGAGTTGCGTCGGGCTCCGGCACTGGCGGTGGCTTCTTGTGGGTCGTCTTGCGCGTCTGCGTCTGGCTCCTAGTCGTCGTCCTATGTGAGGTCGAGCTGCGACCACCCGATGAGGAGCTTCCGGAGGCCGGCGCCCCGAGGACGACGACGGGCCTAGAGGT
>JALZGD010000180.1:888-1589 GCA_030861205.1 Actinomycetota bacterium | reverse complement strand
GCCCGGCGGTCTCGCCGCGCCGTCTTCGTCCTCGCCCTCGGCGTGATCGGCGCGGCAGGAACACTCGCATCCGGCGAGGCGACCGCAACGGCGATACGGCGCGGCGACGGATGACGGAACCGAGAGATCGTGTACCCAGCGGCCCACGATGAGCCGGCGACAAGCGCGACGAGCGACGCAGCCGCTGCAACCTTGATCGCATGACGGCGAATAGGCCAGCGGAGGCCGCTTCTACCGTGCGCGCTCTTCACCTCAGGAGGGGGCGTGCTTGCAGCGGCGGTTGGGGCAACGGCGGCGATCGAGACTGCGTCTTGCGGCAGATCGAGTAGGTAGCCGACGCGCGGTCGGTTGCCGATCAACTTGCGCGCTCGAGCGTCGTCCCCGAGCCGCTTCCTGAGACGCCAGATGTACCAGTAGAGATCCTGAGGCGTCATCAAGGGGTTCTCGGGCCACACCTCTTGGATGAGACTGCGCGCGGCGATCGGCTCCCCCGGCGAGCCCGCCAACCGAGCCAGCAGCTGGAATTCCTTCGGTGGCAGATCGACCGCGACGCCGTCCACGAGCGCCCTGCAGAGTGACGTCTCGAGTTGAAGCGACTCAACTTCCTGGGGTCCGCGAGGAGCTTGCATGTCTCGTCGGGGATTTCGCCGCGCCGATTCCAGTTCCTACCGGACCGAAATTGACATTGACCACATCAGTAA
>JALZGD010000180.1:0-878 GCA_030861205.1 Actinomycetota bacterium | reverse complement strand
GCGCAGGCATCGCAAAGGAAACTCAAAGCGCTCTCAAATTCCCGTCGCGGTCCCCGGTGCCGAATATCGGCGTCCCGAGCGACTCCGGTCGGAGCGCTCAGCGAGTCCCCAAGCTCACGGAGGTCACAACGTGGTCGACGCAACCGGGTTCATGACTCAGCGAGTGCAGCAGGATCTCCCTCACGTTCCGGGTGCCAGCGCGCTGCGGAACGTACTCGGCGGCACCTTGAAGCCGTCGATCGATGTGCTTCTTCTGGCTTTCATTCTCGGCGCCGTCCTCTGGTGCCTCTTCACCGTCTCTCCCCAACCGGCAGCCGCGAAGGCGAGCTCCCCCCTCGGCCCGCCCGCGACATCTGCCGCCCCGCCATGGTCCGGGCCGAGCGGGTTCCCCCCTCCTCGCCCGTTCGGCTCGACCATGCGCCCGTGGCTGGGTGACGCTGCGAAGCGAATGACCGATATGAGGTCGGTCGTCACGCGACGCGTGCCCCCACCGTCGGTGCGTCGCGCGACGCTCCCGGCGCGAATCGCTCGTGCTCGTTCTTTTCACGTCCCCGTAGGCGCGGTTCCTTCCAAGACCCACGACCGAACGCCCCGCCACGCGATTCCAGAGCCCGGGACGCTGCCTGCCGCACACGACACGGCCACCCTCGGGGTGCACGCCGACCAGGTGATCGGACAACACGAGGGCGGGGCCAGCGACGCCCATGACATCCTCACTCTTGCGCACCGCGATCACTGGATCGTCATGCCCGGAGACACCCTGTGGGACATTGCAGCTTCCCATCTCGGCACTCGCGATGCTCGCCGGATCGCTCGTTACTGGCCGTTGATCCACCGCGCGAACCGAGCCGAGATCGGCAGCGACCCAAGTCTCATCC
>JALZGD010000179.1 GCA_030861205.1 Actinomycetota bacterium | reverse complement strand
AAGAAAGGGCGGGGGAGTCGGCGACCGACCAGTACGACGCGCAGGGGGCCGGCGACCAAGGAATGATGTTCGGGTACGCGTGTCGGGAGAACGACGATCTGATGCCGATGCCGATCTGGCTCGCGCATCGTTTTGCGCAGAGACTCTCCGAAGTGCGCAAGGCGGGCGTGCTCCCGTACCTCCGGCCCGACGGAAAGGTTCAGGTCACCATCGGTTACGAACGCGACCGTCCGGCCCGCCTCGACACGATCGTGGTGTCGGCGCAACACCAACCGAACGTCGATGTCGACACCCTGCTCAAACCTGACCTCACCCAGCACGTCATCGACCCACTGATCCCAGCCGAGCTCGATGCAGAGGATTGTCGGATCCTCGTGAACCCCACTGGTGTGTTCGAGATCGGCGGCCCTCGAGCCGACACCGGCCTCACCGGCCGCAAGATCATCATCGACACGTACGGTGGGATGGCTCGTCATGGCGGCGGCGCGTTCTCGGGCAAAGACCCCACAAAGGTGGATCGTTCCGCCGCTTACGCTGCACGTTGGGTAGCGAAGAACGTCGTTGCAGCCGGTCTTGCCGAGCGTTTCGAGATGCAACTCGCATATGCGATCGGCGTCGCGCACCCTGTGTCCACCGGGATAGATACGTTCGGAACCGAAACCGTCGATCCGGACAAGATCCACAAAGCTATAAACGAGTGTTTCGATCTCCGCCCGGCCGCGATCATCGACGCTCTCGAGTTGCGCCGGCCGATCTTCCGGAACACCGCGGCGTACGGTCATTTCGGACGATCCGACAAGGACTTCACCTGGGAGCGCGCCGACCGCGCGGATGAGCTCAAGCGCCTCGCAGGCTGACCCTTTACGGATCGCGGGGGTACTCCCCCTAGTAACTGCCTGGCGAGTCGATCGGATCTTCGATTACACGTGTGACGACCTAGACCTCGCTCCCGGGATGCTCGTGCAGGTGCCGTTCGGCGGAAGGACGGTCAGGGGCATCGTCACCGAGGTGCGAACCGGGATCCCCGAGCGCGAGCTCCAGGCGATCAAGAAGATCGTGCTGGAGACCCCCGTTGCGGCCCCCCCGCTCGACCGCTATCTGACGTGGCTCGCCGATCGCTATCTCGTTCCGCGCCCGCAGACGTACGAACGCATGGTCCCTCCGAGGGTCAGGGTCTCGATCGCCGACCGGGTGACGCCACCGCCGCGTGTGAGCGGCGGCGCACTTGCCTCCTACATCGGAGGACGGGAGCTACTCGACGCGGTCTCGGTGGGGCGACCGGGGATCTGGTGCGTGCGGCCACCGTGGGGAACAGACCGCGGCGCGCTCGTGACCGAGCTCGTCTCCGCGGCTCCCGGACCGGCACTCGTCACCGTGCCGGAGGTCGCATTTGGCTCCAAGGTCGTGGACGCGCTCGTCGATGCACGTCCCGATGCGGTGCGCATCGACAGCATGCAAGAGCCCATCGACAGGGCGCGTGCCCTGATCACCCTTGCTCGAGGCGGGTCGCTGGGGATAGGGGGCCGCGCCACCGTTTTTGCTCCAAACCCGGATCTCTCTCTGATCGTCATCGACGACGAGCACGACCGCAGCTACAAGGAGGAGCGAACGCCGCGCGTGGACGCACGGGTTGCGTTGATGCAGAGGGCCAGGATGCAAAGCGCGACCTGCGTGCTCATCAGCGCCCATCCTCGGGTCGAAACCGGCTACGGTGCATTGCGCGGCGAGATCGGATACGTGCACGCGGAGCGTTCTGTGGAACGAGCCGCTCGTCCGCATGTGGAATTCGTCGACAAACCGCGCGACGCAGCGATCTCGCACCGACTGCATCGCGCGATCAAGGAGACCCTCGCTAGAGGGAAACGTGTCGGTCTGCTCGTTCCGGCGTCGGGCTATGCACGTGCCCTGTGGTGCGCGCAGTGCCGGCGCTCCGTGCGCTGCCCACGGTGCGAGAGTGGGATGCGCTACGACCGCGCCGGTCGATCCGTCGACTGCCCCCGGTGCGGGCTGCGAAAAACCCCTCCCGATAGCTGCCCCAACTGCGGATCTACCGACCTCCGTTATCTCGGGGTCGGAAGCGAGCGTCTAGAAGAGCAGATCTCTAGATCGTTCCCGCGAGCACGCGTCGCCCGCGTCGATCCGGCGACCGTGGGGGCCGCAGGAACGGCAAACGAGGTCGACATCTACGTCACGACCTGGATCGGGACCAAGCCGGCGTTGCGGCCGGACGTAGCACTCGTTGGATTGCTCGACGCCGACGCATTGCTGAGGCATCCCGATTTCCGCGCGCAGGAGCACGCGTATCAAGCTTTCTCGGAGATGGCGGAATGGGCGGGGCCCAAAGCAACGGGCGGCCGGCTCTTGGCGCAGACAGAGGACGCTACGCACCATTCTTTGCAGGCGCTCGCGAGGGGCGACTACGACTTCTTCCTCCAGCGCGAATTGGAGGCGCGTCGAGAGCTCCTTTATCCGCCTTTCTCCGAACTGATCGAAGTCCGCGCGCGCGACGCCGAGTCAACGGGCTTGCAGCGCGCCGCTCAGATCTGTGCGGCACACGGCGCGCGTGTTCTCGGGCCGGCCCCCCTGAGGGCGGGAGAGGGAAGCGCGATCGTCGCGAAATGCCGCGATGCGCAGGAGGTTGCAGTTTCGTTGCGCGACCTCGCGTCGTCGGCCGACGGCAGGATGCTTAGCTTCGACGTCGACCCCCGGTGATTAGGATCGGTGGGATGGGCACTCTTCGGATAAGAACGTTCGGCGACCCTGTGCTGCGCGAGCGCGCGCGGCCGGTCGAGGAGATAACGCAGCTTCATGCGACGTTGATCGACAACATGATCGAGACGATGCGCGATGCACCGGGCGTCGGCCTTGCCGCGACGCAGGTCGGCGTACTCGATCGATTGTTCGTATGGGAGGTCGAGGAGCGCCACGGGGCAGTGATCAATCCCGTCATCGTCGATCGCTCGGCACAAACCGAAGTGGATGACGAAGGTTGCTTGTCACTTCCCGGCTTGCTTTATCCCGTTGAGCGTTCGACATCGGTCGTCGTCGAAGGAGTGGACCAAGAGGGCAGCGCGGTCCACCTCGAGGCCGATGGGCTGCTCGCGCGCGTCTGCCAACACGAGATCGACCACCTCGACGGCGTGCTCTTCATCGATCGGCTCCCGGCGGACGTGAAGCGCGAGGCGATCCGCAAGCTCAACGAAGAAGCTCTCGGCCTGGGGATGCCACAGCCCACCGCCGAAGTCCACCCGCGCTAAGTGCGTTTACGACAAAGTCCGGGGGCCGGAGCGCTAGTGGCGCCGGTAGGTCGGTGACCGTCCGGACGTTGTTCTTCGGAACGCCGGCGTGGGCGGTCCCGTCGTTCGAAGCGCTCCTAGCGTCGGATCTCGATGTCGTGGGTGCCGTCACGAATCCGGACCGGCCGGCCGGCCGTGGGATGAATGTCGTTCACCCCCCCGTCCAGATCGCCGCGGCGGCAGCCGGCGTCCCCGTCCTCCAGCCGCCTTCTGCAAGAACGGACGAATTCGCCGACGTGGTCCGGGAGATCACACCCGACGTCGCGGCGGTCGTCGCCTACGGCAAGATCCTGCCGCGCGCGTTACTGGAGATCCCGCGGTATGGGTTCGTGAACCTCCATTTCTCGCTTCTGCCCGAGTATCGCGGCGCTGCGCCCGTGCAACGCGCCGTGATGGACGGCAAGAAGAGGACCGGCGCATCGACGATGTTGTTGACGGAGGGGATGGATGAAGGCCCCGTGCTTGGCTCGATCGCTGTGGATATCGACGCCAACGAGTCCGCCGGCGCGCTCGGAGAGCGTCTTGCCGCGCTCGGCGCGCCGCTGCTCGTCGACAGCATCTCTGGCTACGTCGAAGGACGCATCGAAGCGCGTCCTCAGGACGATTCACTCGCAACGTATGCCCCGAAGATCACCGAGGAGGAAGCGCGGATCGACTGGGGTCGTTCGGTCGCGAGCTTGTCGTGTTTCGTCCGTGGGCTCGACCCGTCGCCCGGAGCGTGGACGACGCTCAACGGGAAGAGGCTCAGGGTCTTCCGTATCCATCCGATCCCATTCGATGAGCGTGGCGATCTGAAGCCCGGCGACGTTGTGGTGCACAAAGACATCGTTGCCGGCTGTGGCGACGGGGCTGCTGTCGTGCAAGAAGCCCAGCTGGAAGGCAAGCGCAGAATGACCGGGCGGGAGCTCGCCAACGGCCTGCGCGTCACAGCCGACCAGAGGTTCGAGTAGTAAGGGACGATGGAACTGAAACTCGCACCGTCGATCCTCACGGCAGACTTCGCGCGCCTGGGGCCCGACCTCCAGTCGGTGTCGGAGTGGGTCGACTGGTTCCACCTGGACGTGATGGACGGCCACTACGTCGAAAACATCACGTTCCGCCCCACGGTGGTCGAGGCGATCCGGAAGGTCGTGGACCAGCCGCTGCACGTTCACCTGATGATCAGCGACCCCCCCCGCTATGTGGAATGGTTCGCCCGGGTCGGCGCGGACCGGATCTCTTTCCATCCCGAGGTCGTCGAGGATGTAAGGGCGGTCATCGACCAGATCCGCGCGGCCGGCGCACAGCCGGGACTCGCCGTGCACCCGGACGTCGGAATCGACCGGATCGCCCCTTTCATCTCGGATATCGCGGTAGTACTGATGATGACGGTGCGACCGGGTTTCGGAGGCCAGTCGTACCTTGACCACGTGACCCCCAAGATCGCCGAGGCTAGGGCCCTGGTCGAGAAAACTGGCTCTGATGCCGACATAGAGGTGGACGGGGGGATCAACCTGACCACCGTCGATCGCGCGGTCCATGCAGGAGCTGAGATCGTCGTCGCCGGGTCCGCCATCTTCGATGGTAGAAATCCGCCGGCCGCCGCTCGGCGCATGAGAGAAAGGCTGGAAGTGTTGAGGACCGGCAAGTGAACAACAAGCGCGAGCTGGTGCTTGTCGCCGACGACGACGAGGACATCCTTCGATTCGTCGAGGTCAACCTGCGACTCGAGGGTTACGAGGTCGCGACCGCATCCGACGGCGAGCAAGCACTCGAGAACGCTTACGAGCTAGTTCCCGACCTGGCGCTCCTTGACGTCATGATGCCGAAGATCGACGGGTTCGAGGTGTGCCGGCGGATGCGAGCCGACGGCGACGACAGGCCGGTGATCTTCCTGACCGCCCGCGACACAAACGAGGACAAGATCTCGGGGTTCACCAAGGGCGGCGACGACTACCTGACCAAGCCGTTCAGCCTCGAGGAGCTGCTCGCGCGCGTCCGAGCGGCTCTTCGGCGTAGGCAGCCTCAGGCGCGCGAGGTGCTGCGGGTGGGCGACCTTACGCTGCACACCGCCGCGCGCGAGGTCATGCGAGGCAGC
>JALZGD010000030.1 GCA_030861205.1 Actinomycetota bacterium | reverse complement strand
CCGACTCGATCCAGCGATGGTTGCGGGGCTCTTTCGGATCACCCGTGCGCTTCTTCGACGAGATCACCTCGACCAATGACGAAGCTATGCGATGGGCGACGCTCGAAGCTGCGCCGCAGGGTTCGATCGTCGTCACCGACCACCAAGTGACAGGGCGAGGGCGGTGGGGTCGGACGTGGTTCTCCCAACCGGGCACGGCGATCCAGTTCTCGTTGATCTTGCGGCCGAGCGTCCCAGTCGACGTCCTTGGGCTGTTGACGACCGCGCTTGGCCTTGCGTGCGCCGAAGGCGTGGAGATCGCCGCCGGCATCAAGTGCGCGGTGAAGTGGCCGAACGATGTCGTAGTAGACGGCAGGAAGCTTGCCGGAATCCTCGTCGAGAGCCGAGTCAGCGGCCACGTGATGGACATCGCCATCGCCGGCATGGGCATAAACGTGTACCCACCGACGGGTGACGTTCCCGACGACATCGCGGGTCGTGCAACGAGCGTGCTAGCCGAGGCGCGTGCCGCCGCCACCGGGAAAGAGCCGTCGCGTGCCGAGATCCTCGGCTGGGTGCTCGATTCGTTCGGACGCCTCTACGAGCGCGTCGGCTCCGGCGAGGGCGCCGCGGAGCTCATCGAGCGCGCGACGGCGCGGTCCGACGTCATCGGGCACGACGTCGTCATCCGCCTTGCGGACGGCTCGACATTGGAAGGACGCGCCGAGCGGATCCTCCCGTCCGGCGCGCTCGAGGTTGCCGAGGACGACCGCCACCGAGCGGTCCATGTGGGCGAGGTCGAGCAGGTTCGTACCGCTTGACCGAAGAAGAAGAGCCGTGGCGACCAACGCGCGAGCAACTCGCTGGTGCATATGGCAAACGGATAACGGACGTCATCGCAGACGACCTCGACGTCCTCTTCTGCGGGATCAACCCCGGCCTGTATTCCGGGGCGGTGGGGCACCACTTCGCGCGGCCCGGTAATCGGTTCTGGCCGGCACTCCACGCGTCCGGTTTCACACCCACCCTGTTGGGACCGTTCAGCGAACGGCGGCTCTTGGACCTCGGTCTGGGAGTCACCAATCTCGTAGCGAGGACGACCGCTCGCGCCGACGAGCTCACGGCCGAGGAGCTCGTCCGCGGAGGAAGGACGCTGCATCGGAAGATCGCTGCACGGCATCCACGGTTCGTGGCCGTGCTGGGGGTGACGGCCTACAGGCAGGCGTTCGGGCGCAAAGACGTAGTGGTCGGCCCTCAGATGGAAGCCATCGGTCGGTCGGCCGTCTGGGTGCTGCCGAACCCGAGTGGCTTGAACGCCCACTACCAGTTGCCCGACCTTGCCAGAGAGTTTCGGAGGCTCAAAGAAGCCGTCGACAAGTCATGACGCGGCCCGGGAACGGGAGGGCCCTAGGATTCGTTGTCGGGTTTGACGAGGAGGACTCGATGTACCTGAGCTACGTCACGCACCTCGCCTGAGTGGCCGAACAGATCGAGGATCTGCGGGTCGCGCAGAGACAGAGGTTGATAGCAGGTAGGAGCCGCAGCCGGTGGAGCCGGTGGGTTCGGCGCGGCCGGCAGGTCGCCGAAGACCAGGGCCCGTGCCTCGTGCACGTGATGGACGGCTCCGCGATCGATAGGCCCCTCGAACCGTGAGCGAGCAACAGGGAACGCACGACATCTCAGAGCTCGTCGCTCGCGCCCACGCGGGCGGCGCGCAGAAGTATTACGACAAGCTCGCCGAGCAGAACAAATTGTTCGTGCGCGAGCGGCTCCAGCTCCTCCTCGATTCAACCGACTCGTTCGTCGAGGACGGGCTGTTGGTCAACGCGCTTGCCGGCGATCTACCTGCGGACGGGGTGGTGACGGGCGTCGGGACGATCGACGGTCGCCGGGTGGCGATCATGGCGAACGACGCGACGGTCAAAGCCGGCTCATGGGGCGCGCGCACCGTGGAGAAGATCATCAGGATCATCGAGCTCGCGCGCAAGCACGAGCACCCATTGATCTACCTCGTCGACTCTGCTGGCGCGCGGATCACCGACCAGGTCGATCTCTTCCCGGGTCGCCGCGGAGCCGGCAAGATCTTTTACAACCAGGTGCAGGCGTCGGGAAAGATCCCGCAGATCTGTTGTTTGTTCGGGCCATCCGCCGCCGGGGGCGCGTACATCCCGGCTTTTTGCGATGTCGTGTTCATGGTCGACGGGAACGCGTCGATGTATCTCGGCTCTCCCCGAATGGCCGAGGAAGTGATCGGCGAGAAGGTGACGCTCGAAGAGATGGGTGGCGCTCGCATGCACTGCGAGATCTCCGGCTGCGGGGACATGGTCGTTGCAGACGACAAGTCCGCGATCGAAGCTGCACGCGGCTATCTGTCGTATTTCCCTCAAAGTTTCCGGGATGCGCCCGCGCAGGTCGAAGCGCGGCCCCCAGCACTGCGCGGGTCCCTGGCTTCGATCGTTCCTCAAGACGAGAGCCGGGCCTTCGACATGTACTCGTTCCTTGCGGGCATCGTGGACGAGGACTCGTTCTTCGAGATCAAGCCTGACTTCGCCAAGGAGTTGATCGTCGGGCTCGCGCGTATCGAGGGCCGAACCGTAGGGATCCT
Source organism: Actinomycetota bacterium (assembly GCA_030861205.1). Classification (GTDB taxonomy): domain Bacteria; phylum Actinomycetota; class CADDZG01; order CADDZG01; family WHSQ01; genus JALZGD01. The sequence goes on along the minus strand of JALZGD010000030.1, from coordinate 11,733 downwards.
TGCTAATCAACCCGCGCAGAAGGGCGGAGTGCTGTTCGTCGATTCGGCCGACAAAGCTGCGAGGTTCATCTGGTTGTGCGATGCGTTCAACATCCCGCTCTTGTTCTTTGCCGACGTACCGGGGTTCATGATCGGTACGGCGGTCGAGCGCCAGGGGATCATCCGGCATGGAGCAAAGATGATCACTGCCGTCTCGGAAGCTACCGTTCCGAAGTTCTGCGTCGTCGTGAGAAAGGCCTACGGCGCCGGTCTTTATGCGATGTCCGGCCCGGGGTTCGAGCCCGACGCAACGATCGCGCTTCCGACGGCTCGTATCGCAGTGATGGGCCCCGAGCCCGCGGTCAACGCGGTGTTCTTCAACAAGATCCAGGCGATCGCGGATCCGGACGACCGCGCTCGCTACGTCGCGGAGCGTCGAGCCGAGTACGAGGAAGACATCGATATAGCGCATCTCGCATCGGAGAACGTCGTCGACGCCGTCGTGCAAGCCGACGAACTGCGAGGAGAGCTCGTTCGACGCTTGGACGCTGCTGCGAACAAAGATCGGCACTTCACGACGCGATGGCACGGAGTTCCGCCGGTTTGAGTGATCTAGACACTTCGACGTCTCTCGTATCGCTATCGATCGACGGGCACGTCGCGACCATCCGCCTCGAGCGACCACAAGCGCTCAACGCGATCTCGGGAGCGCTCGCAGACGAGCTCGCAGCAACGGCACGCGATGTCGCGTCGAACAACGACGTCTGGGTCGTCATCCTCGCAGCGGCCGGCGAGAAGGCGTTCTGCGTCGGTGCCGATCTCAAAGAACGAGCTGGGTTCACGCTCGACGACTACCACGCGAACCGAAAGCAGGTCCGCGGCGTTTTCGAAGCGCTGAGAGCCATCCCCCAACCGACGATCGCGGCAGTCTTCGGCTTCGCTCTGGGCGGTGGTTGCGAGTTGGCGCTGTCGTGCGATCTCATAGTTGCTGCCGAACGGACCCAACTCGGATTGCCAGAGGCGCGCGTCGGTCTGTTGCCCGCCGGAGGTGGGACGCAGTTGCTAACACGGAAACTCGGCCCGGCTCGGGCGAAGGAGTTGATCTTCACCGGGGGCCGGTTCTCGGCAGAGGACGGTCATCGCTGGGGCCTCGTCGCGCGTGTGGTGCCGTTCGAGGACCTGGACCGCGCGGCTACCGAACTGGCAATCGAGATCAGTAAGTCGTCGCCAACGGCGGTCCGCGAGGCGAAGCGCTCCGTCGATTCCGCGCTCGGCGTTCCGATCGACGAAGGGATCGAGATCGAGAACGACGCGTGGCGAGTCGTCATCGAGACCGAGGACCGCAGAGAGGGGATCGCCGCGTTCAACGAAAAGCGCGCGCCCGAATGGAAGAACCGCTAGCAAACGGTCGACGCACACCGTTACAACAAGCATGTAACCCATAAATTGGGTCTATCTAGCTAATACCGACCAAATCGAAGAATCATCCATTTGGACTATTGAGCACACGTGTTCACATGAGTCACATTGAGCACGTTCCGGTCTGTTGGGAGGCTCGGAGGGAGGTGTCCTGATGGCGTGTCCGCCGAAGTGGACGGAGCCCGAGCTGTAAAGCTCAGGACGTATGTACCGAAGGCGGCGGGGAGGTCAGCTCCTCGCCGATCTTCGGGCCCCCACTTCGGCGACCCTCGGCACACCATTTAGGGCAAGGCGGCGGTAATGGCGACCATTGAAGCTCGACCTGAAGAGGTCCTCGAAGGATCTTCCAGTTTTCCAGTCGCGCTAAAAGCGCGGGGTCGTCTAGGCGCGGACTATCTCAAGCTGTGGTCGGCAACGGCGGTCTCGAACGTCGGCGACGGCGTTCGATTGACGGCGCTGCCGTTGCTCGCAGCCGTCATGACCCGAAGCCCGTTACTGGTCTCCGGTGTGACGGCGGCCGGGATGCTGCCGTGGTTGTTGTTCAGCCTTCATGCCGGAGCGATAGCCGATCGTGTCGACCGTCGCCGGCTGATGGTCGCCGTCAACGTCGCGCGCGGAATCGTGATGGTGGGCTTGGCGGTCGCGGTTGCAGCAGGGCTCTCGCGCATCGTGCTGCTGTATGGGATCGTCCTACTGCAGGGAATCGGCGAAGTGTTCTCGGACAGCGCGGCCTTCGCTCTCTTGCCCAGCCTCGTTCCGGAGGAGCGTCTAGAGGACGCGAATGGGCGGCTCGAGGCCGCGATCTCGGTGACGTATCAGTTCGCCGGTCCCGCACTTGGCGGCTTGCTGTTCGCGATCGCGATGGGGGCGCCGTTCGTCGTCGACGCAGCTTCGTTCCTTATCGCCGGCGGGTTGTTTGCCGCGATCCGGCATCGCGTCGTCCCCGATCGCGTCGTGCGCCTTGAAAAGACCTCGATCCGGCAGGAGATCGGCGAAGGACTCCGCAGCCTGTGGATGAACCGTTACCTTCGCACCATCACGCTGCTCGGAGCGGGGTGCGTTTTCTTCCTCTACGGCACGTTCGCCATCTACGTCCTCTATCTGTTGCATGTCATCGGGATCTCGGCTCCGGGAGTCGGGCTGTTCCTCAGCATCGAGGCAGCCGGCTCGATCACGGGGGCGCTTGCCGCGGGAAAGCTGAGGAACAAGCTCGGGACCGCCGGCGCGCTTGCCGGGGCGCTCGTCGTTGCAGGGGGCGCGAACCTCGCTCTAGGCGTCACGGGGGCATGGCCGCTCGTGGCGGTCATGGCCGTCGCGATCAGCTTCGCGGCGGGAGTGTGGAACGTGGTCAATGCTTCGTTTCGACAGAGGCTCGTCCCGGACGCGCTCTTGGGTCGTTCGCAGAGCGCCTACCGCTTCCTCGCGTGGGGTGCCATTCCTGTTGGAAGCCTCGTGGGCGGCATCGTCGGCACGACCCTGGGCCTCCGGGCTCCATTCGTGATCGGAGGGGTCGCTCTCGTGGTGCTCGCTGCGATCGCTCGCGTCGCGCTTGCGGGATCGGACGGCGCTACGCCGACCGTCGTCCTTCCGTCTTAGGGAGAGACCTCGGCGCGTCGGCGATCGAAATCGGTCTAATTACTTATTTCGCACGTCTGAAGCTCCCCGGATGATGGAGTGACCAGCATCCTCGAGGGAGGTCGTCTCCAATGAAGAAGTTCGTCGCGTTGTCGATCGCGGCGCTCGTCATAGCCGCGCTCGCCCCTTCGACATCGGCGGCACTGGCTGGGCCCGCATCGCCCTATGCGAGCCATCGCCTGAACATCCCGTTCAGCCTTAAGACCGTCCACAAAGAAGGTCGCTCGGGGGTGGTGCGCCGGCTGCCGAGGTCGCGACTGCTTTCCGTTCCTGCGCGTCCGACGAGGTTCGCTCTGACTCAGGGCGCAAGCGGTAGTCGTGCCGCACAGGCGGCGACGACTGCGGCCTCGTGGGACGGGATCTCGAGCATCCTTTCCGGGGGCCGCGGCGTTAACCCACCCGACACCAACGGCGACGTCGGCTTGACGCAGTACGTGCAGATCGTCAATTCGCCAAAGGGCTCGGCTTTCGCCGTCTACAGCAAGGACGGAGCGCTCATGGCGGGGCCGACCGAGCTCAGCGACCTGTGGGCCAACGTCACCGGTCCCAGCCTGTGCAGGGACCACGCGGAGGGCGACCCGATCGCGCAGTACGACCAGTATGCAGATCGGTGGATCCTGGCCCAGTTCGCATTCGACGTCGATGCCTCGGGCGAACCCAAGGCTCCGTTCGACGAGTGCGTGGCGATCTCGGACACCGGCGATGCAACAGGTGACTACTGGCTCTACGACTTCCAGATCAGCGACACGTTCTTCCCCGACTTCCCGAAGTTCGGTGTGTGGCCCGGCGCGAACGGTGCGAACGAGGGCTACTTCATGACCGTCCACCTGTTCGATCCGCAGCGCAGCGCCTACGTGGCGCAAGGGATCATCGTCTTCGACCGAGCAAGCATGCTCCTTCATCAACAGGCTCGCGCGTTCCAAGGATTCGTCAGCAACACCAGCTCGTTGTTCGGCGCGATGCCTGCGGATGCACAGAGCGCACAACCCCCACCGGCGAGCTCGCCGGAGTACCTCGCCGTCGTCAAAGACGGGGGGATCAGTGGAGGGTCCGACCGCATCGACCTGTACGGGCTGTTCGTCGATTGGGATGACCAGAACAACACGTTCGCAGGCGGGCCGCTGGACGTCGGCGTCGCGCCGTTCGATGCGAACCTGTGCAACGGTGGTCAGTGCATCCCGCAGAAAGGGGTCGATGCGCAAGAGAACCTCGATCCTGTGACGACGACGCCAGCGGGGACCGCCCTGTCTTATCCGCTGGCTTACCGGAATTTCGGAGACTTCGATTCGCTTGCGCTTGCCGACACGGTTGATGTCGGCGGCGACCGCGCGGGCATCCGGTGGTACGAACTTCAGTCGCCGGGGACGCGCCCGGAGATCGCTCGTCAGGGAACAGTCGGTACCACTTCCGACGACGTCCATCGCTTCATCGGAAGCATCGCGATGGACAAGAGCGATGAGCTAGGACTTGGTTACTCCGTATCGGGCACGTCTGTCTTCCCAGGCATCCGCTTTACGGGCCCGCTCTCACCCGACAGTGACGGAGCTACGACCGAGTCGACGTTGATGAACGGGGCTGGCTCGCAGATCGGCGGAGGCCATCGGTGGGGTGACTACTCGTCGATGTCGATCGACCCGTTCGACGGGTGCACCTTCTTCTACACGAACGAGTACTACGCGACGACGGCGCAAGGCGGTTTGTGGAATACCCGGATCGGCTCGTTCAGGTTCCCGACATGCGATACGACGACTCCAACGGGCCCGGGCACCGACGCGACTGCGCCTCGCGTGCTCGATGCGTACGCGTCGCCGGTGACGTTCACTCCGACACGGCGCAGGCACAGGTCGACGTTCATCAATTGGGAATCGAGTGAGAAGGCAGTTCCGTCGGTCAAGATCATCTCGAAGCGGACGGGGCGCGTCGTAGCGAGGTTCTCGGCCGGTGGCGCGTACGAGCTCCCCTATGAGAACTGGTACGTGCAGTGGTTCGGCAGAGCAGCCAGCAATCCAAAGAAGGCGCTGCCCGCGGGCGCGTACAGATACTCGATCTCGCTTGTCGACGTCGCGGGCAACCGCGGACGTCCCGTCACGGGGACCGTGTTCCTGAAGCGGTAGTCACGCACCACATCTCGGCCGCGTTACAAGCCGGCGCGTTTCTTCAGCGCGTCCGGATCCTTGATCACGATGATGCGCCCGCGCGCTTCGATGTAGCCGCGGCCGACGAGGTGCCCGAGGATCTGGTTCACGCTCTGGCGCGAGCCTCCGACCATGTTCGCGATATCGGATTGCGTCAGTCGCAGGTCGAGGGCGCTGGGCCGGCCTAGGCCCTCGTAACTACGCACCAACAGCTTCGCGACCCGGCCGGGAAGGTCCAACAGGGCCAGGTCCGAGGCCTGATCGGTCAACCGCCGAAGGATCGTGGCGAGGTTCTTCATCAGCGCCTCGTTAAGGGAAGGATGGTCGTTTGCTACGTCGCGCCACGCCGTGCTACTGACGATCAAGACCCTTGCCGGCTCGGCGACCTCGACGGAGGCCGAGCGCGGCCGACCGTCTACGAGCGCGAGCTCGCCAAATGTCGCCGGCGCCCGTAGCGTCGTCAACAACATCTCGTCGCCGGATCCTGCCGTGATGACCACTTTCACCAAGCCGTCGACCAACGCGTACAGCGCGTCGCTGTCGTCGCCTTGACTGAAGATGATCTGACCGCGAGGAAAGCTCCGCTCGACCGCTCGCTCGGCGAGGTTCGCCAGAGCAGCCTCGTCGAGAGCCGAGAACAACCGAGTCCGAGCGAGCTGAGCCACCGCCGGAGTCGCCATCACGTCGACGCCTTGCTCGCGAGCAACGAGAACAACAGCGGCAGCTCGCTACCCGACTCGTCCGGCATACGCCACATGCCGTCCGGACCGGGGACGAGGTAGGCCACGTGGGGCGACTCCGAGAAGGGGAACTCATGCAGGAACTCGACGCGCAAACCCCCCCCGGCGATCGAGCTCACGACGTCGCCGAGCGTGTAAGGCCACCCGTACACCGTGAAGTCACCGTGATCGTCCGCGCCCTTGTAGGCGATCGCGTCCGCGGGACGGAAGTAAGGATTGCGAAGGGCTGCATCGAAGGTCGGCGAGCTCTCGTCGAACATCAACGGGAACGGGTGGTACTCAGCGATGTAGAACTTGCCACCGGGCTTCAGGTAGCGCTCGACCACGCGTCCCCATTCGTCCAGGTCGGATAGCCACGCAAGCACGCCGAAAGACGTGTAGACGATGTCAAAACGCTCGTGCAGGACATCCGGCAGCTTCAGCACGTCTGAAGCGATGAAGCGAGCATCGGTCAAACCGAAGTCGGCTGCGAGCTTGGACGCAAGCTCGATGGCTTCCTGTGAGAAATCGACGCCCGTGACGGTCGCGCCGCGGCGCGCCCATGCGAGCGTGTCGAGCCCGAAGTGGCATTGCAGATGCAAGAGCGACTTTCCGACGACATCGCCGACCTCTTCGATCTCGAACCGCTGCAGGATCTCGTCACCGGAGGCGAACCTCTCGATCTTCTGAAAGCCCGGCGTCGCGCCGCGCTTTGTCCACTGGTCCCATACGGCGCGGTTGTCTTCGACCAGACGGTCGCGCTCGCTCATGTCGTGTGCTTGCTCGCCTTGAGCGAGAACCACAGAGGGAGCTCGCCTTCGTCGATGGGGTAGCGCCACCTGCCGTCTTCGGTCTGCTCTAGGAATGGACGGTCCCACTCGCCGACGGGGTCCTCGCGGAGGAAGTCGATATGCAAGCCGGCCCCCGCGAGCGCGGTGACGATCTCACCCATGCCGTGGCTCCAACCGAATTCCAGCAGGTTCTTCACTTCGGCGTCGGGTTGCGCATACGTCCCGGGAACGACCAGGGCATCGGGTTGCTTCTTGAAGAAGTACGGGAACCGGATCCTGAGGTCCGGTGTGTGATCGAAGATCTGCGCGACGGGGTGGGCCTCCGTTATGTAGAAGAAGCCTCCCGGATCAAGGAAATGCGCGACGACCTGCGCCCAGCGCTCGATATCGGGCAGCCAGTTGATGACTCCACGCGACGTGTAGACGATGTCGAATGTTCCGTCGAGCTTGTCGGGCAGCGAGTCGACGTCCGAAACGACAAACGCAGCGTCGATGCCCGTGTCTCTTGCTATCGCTGCTGCCTTCTCGATCGCTTTTGGAGAGAAATCGGCCCCCGTTACGCGAGCACCGAGGCGTGCCCACGAGAGAGTGTCGAGACCGATGTGGCACATCAGGTGGAGCAACGTCTTTCCGGTGACGTCGCCCACATCTTCGATCTCGTAATCGCGCACGCGGATCGCGCCGCTCTTGAAACCCTCGACGTCGTAGTGCTCCGACGCGGCATGAACGTCGACGAGCTCGTCCCACCTCGCTTGGTTCACGAGGAGGAACTTCTCGGTCAGCTCAGGACGATCGGTGGCCGGCATTGTCCGCGACAGCAGCGAGGATTGTTTTCATCTGGAACGGAGTGAGTCCTGGGTGCTTACTGAGGATCCGCGTGATCAGGCCTGCGATGTGAGGCGCGGCGAAGCTGTTGCCGGTCATCGGCATGAAGCGTCCTTCCGTCCATGCGACGCGAACGCGGATCCCGGGCGCGCCGAACTCGACCGGAGGCAACGGGTTGTATTCGAGACCGAACGGGTCTTGCCGCTCGTGAGCCGCGACCGAGAACACGGACGAGTACTCAGACGGGTAACTGCGCGCCTTCACGTTGTTGATGGCCGACACGAGCATGACGTTGTGGAAGTACGCGTCGTCCGCTAGCTCGTGAAACGTGTCGAAGAAGTCGCGCTTGGAGGTACTGAGGCTCATGTTTGCGACGTTGATGCCGTTGTCGATCGCCCACCGCAGACCTTCGGCGAAGACGACCGACTTACCTGTGAGGCGTTCACCGAGAACGCGGATGCTGTAAAGCTCGCATTCCGGGGCGACCTCTCGGATGATGCCGGCGCATGCCGTGCCGTGACCGAACAGGTCTTCGTGTGGGCCTTCGATCACATGGACCTCATCGGTTTCCTCGTCGTACTCGATCACGGCGCCGCCTTCGACATGGCCCACAGCCGGATGGCTGGCGTCGATGCCCGAGTCGATCACGGCGACCTTCACCCCGGCCCCGGTCGCGCCGCCCCACGCCCATTCGCGCGTGATCGGTGTATCGAGTGGGAAAAGTGGTGCCGGTTTGAGAACGTTCGGCTCGAACTGCTCGGACCACGCAGGCTTAGTGACCATCTAGCGGGGCACCGTCAGCGTCTTCTTTTCCGGACCGAGAGGTAGCGAGCGAACTCGCGGAGGAGTCGAACGGCTGCTTCCTGCTCGGCGTCCCCTGCCTGCGATATCTCGTGGAAGTGTCCGGCGAGCTCTGCGATCTGAGCGTGCTCGCCGCGAGTCTCTTGGGCGATCTCGTCCAGAGCGCGCGAGATGTCGTCGGCGTCGGCGGCACGAGCGACCGCCTCGAACAGCGAATGCCCGAGATCGGTGAAAGCTTTGGAGTTCTCGATCGCAAGAGCGGCTTGCCGGGCGAAGATCGCCAGCAATTCCATGTCCTTCCCGGTTCCCGCAGGGTGGCCCTGTCTGTCGAGGACGGTTATCGCGCCGATCATTCGACGCTCGGTCTCGAGCGGCATGACGAGCAAGGTCTTTGGCACGTAACCGGTGCTCTCGGCGACCTGGCGCGCGAACCGTGCGTCCTCGGCCGTGTCTTCGATGGCCATCGGCTGTCCCGAAGTCACGACCCACCCCGCGATCCCTTGGCTCGAAGGCATCCGCATGCCCTCGACGTCCTCGGCTCCCGCGCCGGTCGCGACTTGATAGACGAGCTCGCGGTCATCGTCGGTCAGCAGCGCGACAGAGCAAGCTGCGGCCTGGAACAGCTCCTTCGCCGCTTCGGTGATCGTGCGCAACAGCTCGATGTGGCCCGTGGGTTGTAAAGCGGGGCCGAGATCGCTCGCAAGCTGAGCGATCCTCGATAGCAGGCTGCGGTCGTGGTCGTTCACGCGCTCGCCCCCGCGGTGATGCCGGCAGCTTGGGCGGCGGCCGCGAACGCGGCTGCACGCTGTGCCACGAACGAGGAAAGCATCTGTTGCAAGCGCGGCTCGCTTTCGACAAGGTCGGTGAATTCCTGCTTCGCCAGACTGTAGACCTCAGTCGGTTGCGTGGCGCGCACGGTGGCCGTGCGTTCCTCGCCGGTAAGCAACGCGTACTCGCCGAAGTAATCGCCCTCTTTGATCGTGTTCACGCGCGTCTCGCCTCGATCGGTTCGGACGAGGACATCGGCCGCGCCACGCGTGAGGATGTACAACTTGTCGCCGGCATCGCCCTGCCGAACGATGTCCTCTCCCGGCGCGAAACGCTCGAGCAGGAGGCGCTCGGAAAGGGACGCCAGAACCTCTGGCTCGAGGCTCGAGAACATCGGCACTTTCTTGAGCCGCGCTGCTTCAGGTCCGAGTCGTGGTCGGCCACCAGCGGTCGCATGACCCGTCTGCTCTTCGTAGAGCTGTTGGTAGAGCCCGCCTGCCGACACGAGCTGGGAGTGCGGTCCCATCTCGGCAACGACACCGCCGTCCAGCACGACGACGATGTCTGCGTCGGCGGCGATCCCGAGCCTGTGAGTGATCGAGATCGTCGTGCGCCCGCTCACGACTTGAGAGATGGTCTCGCGGATCTCCGTTTCGGTACGGGCATCCAGCGCGCTCGTTGCTTCGTCGAAGATCAGGATCGCCGGATCGCGGAGCAGCGCACGCGCGATCGCCAGACGCTGTCGCTGTCCACCACTCATGCGGACGCCGCGTTCTCCCAGCACCGTGTCCATGCCGGCCGGGAGGGAGTCGATCAAGCTCTGCAGCTGAGCGGCATCGGCGGCTGCCATGATCTCGGCGTCCGTGGCGCCCTCTTTAGCCAGCGCGATGTTGTCGCGCAACGTCGTGTTGAAGACGAAGGTGTCCTGGAACACGATCCCGATCTGGTCGCGCAGCGATCTCATCGTGACGTCTTTGATGTCGTGACCGTCGATCGACACGGTGCCGCTCGCGGGGTCCCAGAACCTCAAAAGGAGGTTCACGACCGTGCTCTTCCCGGACCCGGAAGGGGATCGTCAAATCGAGACCTTTCAGGATCTCGCGCTCGGGGTCGTATCCGAAGTGGATGTCCTCGAACTTGATCTCCTTCTCGATGCGCGGCAGCTCGATCGCATCCGGGCTGTCGTCGATGTCGACAGGCTCGTCGAGGATCTGGGTCACGCGCTGCATCGATCCCGAGCTCGTCTGGACGACCTCGCCCATGTCGGCGAGTTGCCGAAGCGGGCCGATGATGGACGGGAGCAGTAACAACAGGGCGACCAGGGTGCCGGGCTCTTTGAGCGTTCCGTTGATGACCAACAGGCTTCCGACGGTGAGAACCAGCAGCTGCGCGAACGTCGTAGCGAAGCTGATCGTGCCCTCGTAGAGGTGGCCGGTGAGCATGAGGCGGATTGCCGCCCGCACCGTCGCCATCAATCGCCCGAGGTACGTAGACATCACACGTTGCTCGAGACCGAACGCCTTCACCACTTGCTGAGCGGAAAGCGTCTCTTGCAGGATGGCGGCCGTCTGCCCGTCGAGCTCCTGGATCTCGTAGCTCCGCTGCGCGATGCGTCGTCCCAGCACGCGGTTAACGAAGATGAATACCGGGACGATCAGGAGGATCACCACGCCGACCGTCCAGCTCTTGAGCAAAGCCGCCACAGCGGCCATCGTCGAAGTCACGAGCATGAAGACGCCCGTCGAAAAGATCTGTTGGAGGCCGGCTTGCAGCTGATCCATGTCGCCGGATAGACGAACGGCGATGTCGCCGACCCGGGCACGTGCGAAGAAGCTCTGTGGCAATCGCAGCAAGTGCCCGAACGTGCGTTCACGCAAAGTGACGCCGACCGCGTTGTACAGCTTGCCCTCGACGTACGCGCGCCGTATCTCGAGGGCGGAGTCAACTAGGTAAACCACGAACAGGATCGAGACGACGACCAAGATCCTTCCGGTCGTCAACGTCGGCGCGACGACACCGCAAAGCCCGCCCGGTTTCGGCCCCCCTTGACCCGCGCGATTCAGTGCGTCGACCATGCAACCGCTGACGAGCGGGATCGCAACCGCGAACAGGGCCGAGACCGTCATGTACAGCAGCGTTTCGAAGTACTGGATCAGGTGCCGACGCAACAGCGGCGTCAGGAACCTGAAGAAGGCGCCCATCGTTGCGGTCTTCTGCGCACCGACACTCTGTTGCCACTGCTCTTCGAGAGCGGCGAGCGGTTGACGGAACACCTGAAGCGATGCCTGATCGCGGCTATCGGGCGTGTAGACCTCGAAGAACTTCTTCAAGGCTCCGGGATCGGAGTTCTGGATCAGCCACGCCAAGAATGACGCGGTCGCGGCAGGTGGGATCTCTGCTTCGCCGTCTTCCGAGCCGGGCCCCATGCCGGGTGGCATCTCCATCCCGCCGCCGGCCATCTCCATCCCTTCCATCCCCGGAGGCATATCCATGGCGGCCATGTCTCCGCCCGGGCCGGGGCCCTCGGGAGGACCGCCAACCATCGGCTCGCCCATCTGATCTCCGCCGACTCCCGGCATCTCCTGTCCCGGGGGCGCCTCCATGACCATGTCCCCGTCGCCGCCCCCGCCCCCGCCGATCGAGACGGTCCGGCCCGCGGCG
>JALZGD010000001.1:11609-31019 GCA_030861205.1 Actinomycetota bacterium | reverse complement strand
ACCAAAAGGGGGCGGGATGAATATTGTAGCCGGGGGGCGGGGTCCGCCGGGGGCGGGTCCTAGGGCTGATTCTCGCCGTGGAACAGCTCTGAGACCGAAAGCTCCTCGAAAACGGATTTGATCGTCCGGGCGATCGTCGGCGCGATCGACAACACGATGATCTTGTCGATCTGCTTCTCGGAAGGCAGCGGCAGCGTGTCGGTCACGACGAGCTCCGCGAGGGCCGAGTTCTTGAGACGGTCGATCGCCGGGCCCGACAAGATCGCGTGACTCGCCGCCGCCTTGACTTCCAACGCGCCCGACGCAAGCAGTGAGTCCACCCCGTGACACAGGGTTCCGGCAGTATCGATCATGTCGTCAACGACGATGCAAACCTTCCCTTCGACGTCTCCGTTCACCGCAAGCGTTTCGGACTCGTTGCGCACATCACGCTTGCGTCTCTTGTAGAGAAACGCGAGCGAGCCGTGAAGATCGTGGAACTGTCCGAGGTAGTTGACCCACTTCTCGGCGAGACGCACACCGCCGGAGTCCGGAGAGACGATGACGAAGTCGTCGTCGAGCGTTTGAGCGAAGTGATCTGCCAGCAGTGGCAACGCGGTCAGGTGATCGAAGGGGACGTCGAAGAAACCTTGGATCTGGCCGGTGTGCAGGTCGACCGACACCATGCGGTCGACTCCCGCAGCTTCGTAGAGATCGGCCATCAGCTTCGCCGTTATCGGTTCGCGTCCGCGCGCTTTTCTGTCCTGGCGTGAATACGGGTACAGGGGACAGACTGCCGTGATGCGCTTTGCCGACGCGCGTTTCAACGCGTCGATCATGATGAGTTGCTGCATCACGTTGTGGTCGACCGGGTCGTCCATGCTCTGGATGACGAACGCGTCGCACCCACGCACCGACTCTCCGAACCGCGCATAGCTCTCCGAGTTCGCGAACGTCTCGATCTCGACCTGCCCAAGCTTCATCCCGAGCTCGGCCGCGACCTCTTCGGCCAACGGCCTGTTGGCCGTGCCGGAGAAGATCATCAGCCGTTTATGGGTCGGCAACTGCACGGCCACGCTCCGTTCGGTCGGGGTGCTCGTCTGGCTATTGTCGCGGCTCTTCGGCCGCGCCGTCATCCCTTTCTTGTTCTGGATCCGGCCCACGGCGCGCTCCGCTAGCGCCTTCGGTCCCGCTTTCTTGCTCTGGATCTGAGCGCGCTCCGCCGGGCCTCGTCTCGCGATCCATCTTGTTGCCTTTGCCTTTGAGCACCCTTGCAGGGACGCCCACGGCTAGAGCATCCGGGGGGATCTCCCCCTTAACGACCGAGCCGGCGCCCGTTGCCGCCCTCGCGCCAATGTGCACGGGTGCTACGAGCATCGTGTCCGAGCCGATGTACGCGTCGTCGTCCACGATCGTCTTGTGCTTGCTCTGGCCATCCCAGTTGCACGTGATCGTGCCCGCTCCGACGTTGACACCCTTCCCGATGGTGGCGTCTCCGAGATAAGCAAGGTGGTTGGCTTTGCTCTCTTCCCCGATGACGCTGTGCTTCGTCTCTACGAAAGTGCCAACGCGCGCGCCCTTTTCGAGCGTTGTCCCCGGTCGCAACGACGCGAACGGACCAACGGACGCGTCGGGGCCTATGCGGGAGCCGCGGATCACGGCGAAAGAGACGCTTGCTCCGGCCGCGATCTCGGAATCGACCACGCGCGCTTGCGGCCCGATCTCCGCTGCCTCTCCGATGCGAGTTTCGCCTTCGAGGAAAGTGAACGGTTGAATCGTGGCGTCCTTCTCGATCGTCACCGTCGCGTCGATATACGTGACGGACGGATCGACGATGCTGACGCCGGCCTCGAGCCAGCGCGCGCAGATGCGTTGGCGCAGCAGAGCGGCGGCAGCAGCAAGCTGCGTCCGAGAGTTGACCCCGGCCGTCTCGGCTTCGTCCGTCGAGGTCGTGGCAAGCGGGCGACCGCCGTCTGCAAGCAGCTTGATCACGTCCGTCAGGTAGTACTCGGACTGCGCATTGTCTTTCTCGACGTCGCCGAGGGCCGACGCGAGGGCATCGTGGTCGAAGACGTAAACGCCGGCGTTGATCTCGTCGATCGCTCGCTGCTCTTCCGTTGCATCTCGATCTTCGACGATGCCCGTCAGGGCTCCGTCTTCCGATCGCGTCACTCGGCCGTAACCCGTCGGGTCCGCAACGCGGGCAGTAAGAACAGTGGCGACAGATCCCGTCGAGTCGTGCTGCGTGAGCATCTCCTGCAACGTCTCGGTTCGAAGCAGCGGAGTGTCACCGGGAACGACGAGGACCGAACGCGAGTGGTCCACCGAATCGAGACCCACCCCGACCGCATCGGCCGTGCCCCGCGCCGGGTCCTGAACGACGAACGTCACTTTGTCGCTCGGAGAGACGGCGGCGCGGATCTCGTCGACGCGCGGCGACGCAACGACAACGATGCGATCGAGCTCGAGTGGTTCGAGGGCCGTCAATACATGGGCGAGCAGAGGCTTTCCGGCGGCGTTGTGGATCACCTTCGGCTTTGAGGACAAGAGCCGCTTGCCTTCTCCGGCTGCCAGCACGATCGCGGAAACTCCTGGGGCCACTCAGTCTCCTCTGTCGGTTCGCTCTGCAACAGAGCTGCCCCGCCAGGATTCGAACCTGGACTTAGGGAACCAAAATCCCTCGGGCTGCCACTTACCCCACGGGGCAAAACGCCACGGGCATAGTAGAGGTCGATCCGCAGCCGCCGCTCAATCGAGCCGGACGATGCACTCAGACCGCGACGCCACGACCTTGATGGCATCGAAGCTCGGCGACACCCGTGCGGCGATCGCTTGAGCGTGGCTGCGTGACGCGGCGAGGCCGGCGATCGTGGGACCGGAGCCCGACATGCACGCGCCCAGCGCGTCCGCGTCCAGCATCGATTGTTTGAGGTCTCTGAGCTCCGGGCGCAGCGAGAAGGCTGCGCGTTCGAGGTCGTTGTAGAGACAAGCTGCGATCTCTTCGGGCTCGCCCGCACCGATGGCCATTGTCATGGGGGCGCTACTGGTCTCTGAGATCTCCTCGAGAGAGTCCCATGCGTCGTACACCTTCGCGGTGGACAGTGGATCGTTCGAGAGCCCGAGAACGAACCAGAGCTTTCCGGGCGACGGTAGTGACGTGAGCTTCTCTCCGCGCCCGGTCGCGAGTGCCGTGCCTCCATCGACGCAATACGGGACGTCGGACCCGAGCTCTGCCGCAAGGTCCGTCAATCTCGTCTTTTCGAGACCCATCTTCCACAGCTCGTTGAGGACGACGAGTGCGCCGGCAGCGTTCGCCGAGCCCCCACCCAAGCCGGCGCCGATCGGCACGCCCTTCCTCACCACGACCTTCAGGCCATCGAATCCCGGGCTGTGCTCGACAAGGGAAGAGACCGCGCGCGACACGAGATTGTCCTCAGACGAAGGCACTTCGCCGACGATGCCTTCCTTCAAACTCATCTCGATCTCGAGGCTGCCGGTCGTCGTCGGAACGATCTCGATCTCGTCCGAGAGATCGATCACCTGCAAGATCGTTTCGATCTCGTGGAAACCATCCGCGCGACGTCCGAGCACGCGCAAGAACAGATTGACTTTCCCGTGCGTAAGGAACCGAAGCGACTGCATGGCCTCCAACCGCGCAGATAGATCAGCCGGGCTCACCGCGGCGTCTCTGGATGAGCTCGGCTATCCGAACGTACGTGTCTGGGTCGATATGCTCGGCGCGAGAGCCCGCGGTCACGCCGACCTGATCCAAGATATTCGCCGCCGTCTCGACCGACCCTGCTATCGAAGCGAGGTTGTTTCGGACCGCCTTCCTTCGGTGCGCGAAAGCCGCGGTCACAACTTCACGAAGGGACGCCTCGCGGACGAGCTGCGGCCCGTGATCGATCCTCTCGATCTCGACGATCACGGAGTCCACGTTCGGAACCGGGAAGAACGCGCGACGCGAGACGGGCGCGGCGACGCGAGCGCGGGCATGGAACGCGACCGCAACGCTCGACCGACCGTACGCACGCGAGCCGGGCCGCGCCGCCAACCGTTCGCCGACCTCACGCTGTGTCATGACCGTGAGCCGTGTCACCGTAGGTACGTCGGCAAGGACGCGCAGAACTACCTGAGTAGCGATGTTGTAAGGAAGGTTGGCGACGACCTTCGTCGCCTGGTAGCCGGTCAGCGCCAGCGACAACGCGTCGCCGAACACGACGTCTACGTTAGGTAGGTCTCCAACGGTGTCGGCGAGCAACGGTTTTAGTCGTCGGTCTATCTCGACCGCTACGACGCGCCTGCACATCGAAGCCAGACCGATCGTGAGCGACCCTGCTCCGGCCCCGATCTCGAGCACGACATCGCTTCTGTCGATCGCGGCAACGTCGATGATCTTGCGGATCGTGTTCGGATCCACGACGAAGTTCTGCCCCAGCGACTTCTTGAGGTGGAGGTCGTAGCGCGCCAGTAGCTCGGCCACCCGGCGAGCCCCCAGCAGGTCGGCCGTCACGGCACGCCGAAGACGGCGCGAGCGTTTGTCGTCGTGCACGAAGCGACCTCTTCGGCCGGTGTCCCACGAGCGAGCGCTACCGCGGCCCCAACATCGGCAACGTACGCCGGCTCGTTCGACTTACCTCGATGCGGCACCGGCGCGAGATATGGCGAGTCGGTCTCGATCAGCAGCCGGTCGGCCGGGGCGAGCCTTGCCGCAACGCGCAGATCGTCGGCGCTCTTGAACGAGACGTTGCCTGCGAAGGAGATATACGCACCGAGAGCAAGCGCCCGGCGCAGATGTTCCTCTCCGCCGGACCAGCAATGGAAGATGAGACGCGGGGCGACGTCTCGATCCTCGAGCGTAGCCAAGCAGGCGTCGACGGAGTCGCGCGTGTGGATGATCAGCGGTTTCCCTGTCGTGACGGCGAGGTCGATATGGGCCGCGAAACAGCGAGCCTGCAATTCCGGCGACGCATGGTCCCTGTAGAAATCGAGTCCACTCTCGCCGATGCCGACGACGCGCTCGTCCTCGGCAAGGCGTGCGATCTCTTGCATGGCAGAGGTGGTGAAGCCTTCTGCCGAGTTCGGATGTATCCCCACGGCGGCATAGAGCTCGTGCACACCTGCGAGACGGGCGGCCCGCAGGATCTCCGACAGGTCTCTGTCTTCTTCGACTATCTGAAGATGGCAGTGCGAGTCGAACCACATGGTGGAACGCTTACGCAGATTCCTCTATGCGCGGGAAGAGCGGGTCGCCCACGCTGATGGATGCCCCTTCCGGAAGGAGCCCCCACTTGAGGTCCTCGTCGAAGCGCCGCGATGTCACAGCCCCTTCGAGACCGAGCCGCCGCCACAGCTCATCTGCCGCGCGCGGAACGATGGGAGCGACCATCAGCGCAAGAAGTCGTAATGCGTCGGCAAGGTTGTAGAGGACGACCTCCAGCCGCCGACGCGCCCCCTCGTCCTTCGCCAGTGCCCACGGCGCGACTTCCTCGACGTATGCATTCGCCTTCCGTACGAAGAACCACGAAGCCTTCAAGGCTTCGGTCGGATTGATCGCGTCGATCGCGGCCGCCATGTGCCCGAACGAATTCTCCTGAGCGTGCATCAAGGCACGATCGCTCGGCTCGAGGTCCGACTCGTGGGGGGCTTCCGGAACATTGCCCTCGAGATAGCGCGTGATCATCGCGAGGACCCGCTGCGACAGGTTGCCGAGGTCGTTCGCGAGGTCCGAGTTGTATCGCGCGACCATCGCTTCCCACGAGAAGCTCCCATCTTGGCCGAACGACATCTCGCGCATGAAGTAGTAGCGATACGCGTCGGACCCGAACGTCTCGATCAGCTCGTGCGGTGAGATCGCGGTGAGCCGCGTCTTGCTCATCTTCTCGCCGCCCACGAGCAGATATCCGTGGCAAAAGATCGACTTCGGCAGAGGGAGATCGAGAGCCATCAACATCGCCGGCCAGATAACCGAGTGAAACCAAAGGATGTCTTTCGACATCAACTGGACGTCGGCAGGCCAGATGCGCTTGAACCTCTCGTCGTCCTCGCCGTAACCGATCGCCGTGATGTAGTTCAGCAGCGCATCGATCCACACGTAGATGACGTGCTTGGGGTCCCACGGGGCCGGGACGCCCCAATCGAAGCTCACGCGCGAGATCGAGAGGTCGTCGAGGCCCTGTCGCACCTTGCCAAGGATCTCGCTGCGACGTCCTTCGGGCCTGATGAAGCCGGGGTCGCTCTCATAGAGGTCGATCAGCCGTTGTTGATATTTCGAGAGCTTGAAGAAGTAGTTGTCCTCTTTCACCACCTCCGGAACGCGATCGTGCAGCGGGCACTTGCCGTCGACCAGATCGTCGGGCTGTTTGAACTCCTCGCAGTAGATGCAATACAGCCCCTCGTACGTCCCGAGGTAGATCTCCCCCCGGTCGTACAAGTCCTGCACGAATCGAGCGACGGCGTCCTCGTGACGGCCCTCAGTGGTGCGGATGAAGTCGTCGTATTCGATGTCGAGGGCCGCCCAGGCGTCGGTGTAACGCGGCACGATGCGATCCAGGAACTCCTGGGGGCTTACCCCCTCGGACTCGGCCGCTTGCAGCATCCGCTGGCCGTGCTCGTCCGTGCCGGTCAAGTAGTAGACGGCGCGGCCCTGCATCCGCCTGAAGCGGCAGATGAAGTCGCCGGCAACGGTCGTGTAGGCGTGGCCGATGTGCGGCTCGGCCGTCGGGTAGTAGATGGGGGTGGTGACGTAGAAGGTGTCGCCTCCCATCGAACTAGTCCCTTTCTCCTAGACCGGTACGACCATTGCGCCCGTTTCGTTCCAGGAATTTCCTTAAATTTCCCGGGCGAGTGACAGGATTGACACGTTTGGGTGTTTGACTCCGGACTTCTGGAGGCTTACATTGACCAGGTCTTACCAGTTATCGCCAGGGGGACCTAATGAAGTCTACCGGCGTAGTCCGGAAGATCGACGAGTTGGGCCGCATCGTATTGCCGTCGGAGCTGCGCAGGGTCTTCGGCATCCACGAGGGGGACGAGCTCGAGATCTCCGTCCAGGACGAACGGATAATCCTGGAAAAACGCCAAGACGTGTGCCTTTTCTGCTCGGCCGAGAACCCATCGGTGCAGTACCGAGGACGAGCGGTGTGCGACACGTGTGCGGGAGAGTTGGGCCGCGAAGCGCGGCACGAGGTGCGGTTACCCGACGCCGAGACCTCAGCCACGGCAGCAGCAGCTACTCCTCGTCGATAAGAGCGTCGAAGACAGCTCTACGGGAAACGCCCGCCTGACGGGCGATTTCCGCCATCGCCTGCTTCCTATCGAGACCGCCGGCCATCAAAGCGCGCGCTCTTTCCGCTAGCTCGTCCGCGCTCGGCGCCGTGCCGACACCTGCTCCCCCTTCTATTACGAGCACCACCTCCCCTCGGGCCCCGTGCTCGCGGATCGACGCGAGCAGGTCTGCGAGGGTGCCTCTCTGGATCTCCTCGTAGAGCTTCGTCAGCTCTCTGGCAAGAGCGGCTCTCCGGGGGCCGAGCTCGGCGACGAGATCGTCGAGGCAGGCCTCGAGCCTGTGAGGCGACTCGTACAACACGACCGTTCGCGGCTCGGACGCCAGTTGCCGGATGCGGGCGATCCGGTGAGAGCGCTTTCGTGGCAGGAACCCTTCGAAAGCGAACCGGTCGGTGGGCAAGCCCGACACGGCAAGGGCGGCGATCGCCGCGGAGGGGCCGGGAACGACTTCGAGGCCGACGCCGGCGTCGATGCAAGCCACGACCACTCGGTAGCCGGGGTCGGCGATACCGGGCATGCCGGCGTCGGAGACGATCGCTACCGTCTTTCCTGAGGCGGCGCGCGCGGCGATGACTTCAGCCTGCGCATGCTCGTTCGCGTCGTTGTAAACCAGCAACTCGCGAGGCTTCACGCCGAAATGGGTCAGTAGCTTCCTCGTCCGCCGGGTGTCTTCGCACGCGATGACGTCGGCCGACCTCAGCGACTGGACTGCCCGTTCCGACATGTCGTCGAGATTGCCGATCGGAGTACCGACCAGAATCACCTTCCCGGCGCTCACCGGTCTACGGGCGCCACGGCGCGAACGCGTAGCTCAGCGTCGAAACGAGGACACCTCGCCACGACGAAGAGTCGTCGGGGACGGACGTGCCGGCGAAGAAATCACGAGCCACGTTCGTCGCACGAGCATCGTTGGTGATTCCGACGTGGTCGCTGATGACGACGACGTTTCTTTCGCCCGGTCGTCGCCAGTCGCCGTCCAGCCAGACCGAATCGCCAAGAGCCCATTGTGCAAGTCGTGGAACGCCTGCCTGGCGCGCGACGACGCGTGACAGTTGCGCAGGTGCAGCAGGTGCATCGACATCGAACGGTTGCAGCCCGACGTGATCGAACAACCACGCGACCGCTCGCGACAGATCTGCCCCCGCGCGCCCAACCCCGTCCTCATTGGGATGTGGCAGGTGGACCGGCGGAGGATACGGAGGTGGCGGGGCGAGCTCGACGGCGCGGTCCGGGGCAGTTAGACCGTCGGCCAGGATGCGATCGAGGATCAGCCCGCCGTTCGAATGGCCAAGGAATTCTCGCGGTGGATCGTGCCCGGCGATCTGCGCCGACACGATCATGGCTTCTGCATCGAGATCGCGGTGAGTGTCGGCCATCGTGTAGGCAGGGTCCGACGTATACGAGAGCAAGACAGTTCTCGCCCTCCGGAAGCCGAACGCGCGGGGGTCGGTATGACTCAGTGCTCCGGTAGCAGATGTCGAGTCGGCCCCTTGCAAGACGAACAGCGTCCCGCGTCCGGTTGCGCGAGCTACGGGAGCAGGCGCGCGGATGTAACGGTCGTAGGTCGTTAGGAAGAAAAGCAGGCCGACGATCACGACGGTGACGGTGACCGCGAGCGTTCCTCCGCCGGGGTACGTACCCGCCTCGACATGCTCGCGCCACCCCAGCAAGAACAACGCGTTGAGTGGACCTACGAAGATCAAGATCAGCGCCGAAAGCACCGCGCTCTGGTGTGAGAGGACCGTCATCGCCGCGCCGAATAGCGCGAGCAAGTACGCGTAGCCGAGAAACGTGCCGTACTCCGGGACCGGCTCCTGCCGCGTGACGCCCTTGCCGATGTCGAGCCGGAGCGCTCTGCGAGCGAAGAGCACGGCGGGAACGAACCCGAGAACGGCCGCGATCCAGACGAACGGCGCATACCGGATCGCAACCGCAATGAAAAACAGAGTCGCAGAAGGGACAAAGGCGGCGACGGCGGACAACGCCAGCTTCGCCGCGGCGAGCCAGGCTGCTACGAAGTCCCCCTCTCGGTCACCCGCCATCCATAACGTGCCGGCAAGAACGCCGGAGCGGACGAGAACTCCAACCGCAAGCGCCGCGATCAGATACAACCACCCGGGGGCATACGCGATCGATTGCTTGAGATCGAAAAAGACGTCCAGTGGGAAGACGGCCGTGGACGCAACGCTCGAAGATGTTGCTCTGAAGGCGCCGGTCGCAACAAGGATCGCAGCGATGAGTCCTTCGCCGCACAGCGGTGCGATGGCCCAGGGCGAGCGTCTGAGCGCTCTCAGCCCTGCGGTGACAGTACGCACTGGACCCGAGAATAACTATGCTCTGTCGCCATGGCTGATGCGGAGACAGCGGAGACGCGGCTGCCCGTCGCACCCGACACCGAACCAGAGGACAGACGACCGCTCGTTCGTCGTTGGATCCCGATGGATTGGTTCGCGATGGGGGGGGTCACGCTTATTGCCTTCGTCGTTCGGTTCCTGCATCTGAGCGATCCATCCTCGTACGTCTTCGACGAGGTGTACTACGCAAAGGACGCTTGTTTTTACTTGAACTCCTCCGTCAGTTTCTGCAAGTTGCCGACGGGCTTGACGGACGAACAGTCGTATGTGCATCCCCCGCTCGGGAAATGGCTGATCGCTATAGGCGAACGGCTATTCGGCTACAACTCTCTCGGCTGGCGGATCATCCCGTTGATAGCGGGAACGCTCACGGTGGCGCTGCTCTACGTCCTCGCACGATTCATATTGCGGTCCATCCTTGCAGCGACGCTGGCGTCCGGATTGCTTGCGATCGACCTGCTGCACTTCGTCCAGTCGCGCACGTCGATGCTCGACATATTCGTGCCGCTCTTCGCCACCGCGGCGCTCATCTTCCTTGTGCTGGACCGTGATCGATGGCGCCGCGACGTCGGGCCGCTTGATGACGGCGTTTCCCCGGCCGGGCCCGAACGAGCCCTCGCGCGGCCCTGGCGACTCGCGGCGGGCATCTGCATAGGCGCAGCCACGGCGTCGAAATGGAATGGCGGGCTCGTCTGGGCCGCGCTGATCGTCCTCACGACCGCGTGGGAGGTCGCCGCGCGACGCCGCGACGGAAGGCGACGACCGATCGCGCGCGCGGTTCTCGAAGAAGCGCCGTCGTTCATCCTGTTCTTGGTCATCGTTCCGGTCGTCGTCTACACGTTGACGTACATCGGACGCATCCACGGGACGCTGTTGGGACTGCCGTGGCACGAGGGAACGTGGTGGCGGGCGCTCTACGACCGGCAGAAGGCGATGTACGACTTCCAGCGCTACCTGAACGCAACGCATTCGTACCAGTCGCCGCCGTGGTCGTGGATCTTGCTGAAGAGGCCAGTCTCGTATTTCTTCTGCGCCGGCACGCAGTGTCATCCAAACGTGTCGAGCAACACCTATGAAGAGATCATCGCCATCGGAAGCCCGTTCGTGTGGTGGTCGTCGGTGTTGGCGCTCTTCTACGTCGCGTGGCGGTGGATGCGGAATCGCAACTTCCTAGGGCCGGAAGGCCTGATCGTTACCGGATTCGCGTTCACGTATCTGACGTGGGTTTTTCTTGCGGCAGATCGCCCCGCCGTATTCATCTTCTACATGCTTCCGTCGGTGCCGTTCATGTGTCTGGCGATCGCGTACGTCGCGGTTCAGTTGGGCCGATCGTGGGAGGCGAACACCGCGATAGCACTTTTCACCGCGACGGCGGTCGGATTGTTCTTCTTCTATTACCCGATCGTCACGAAGCGTGAGATAAGCATCGATGCATGGAAGCATCGGATATGGATCTTCGACAACTGTGACAAGAAGGCACAGATCGAGGTCTCAACGACTCAGACCACGACGATCGGGGGCCAACAATCGGTCATCCCGACCACCACCACCACGACGAACGACAGCGTGCCACCCGGATATCAAGAGACGTGGACGCACGGATGGTGCTGGATATAGCCGCTACTTCGCGCGCGTTACTTCGAGCCCTTCACGGCAAGCAATTTGATATCGAACATGAGCGTCGCATTCGGAGGGATCGTCGGAGGGTAGCCGGCAGAGCCGTACCCGAGCTCGGGCGGGATCGTGAGCTTTCGCTCGCCACCGACCTTCATCCCCGGGACCCCTTCGTCCCATCCCTGGATAACTTCGCCGGCCCCCAGCTTGAACGGGAAGTAGCCGGGAGGGTGATTCTTCGAGGCATCGAACACGGTTCCGTCGTCGAGCATCCCGACGTACGTCACCTTGACGGTGTCGCCCTTCTTCGCTTCGGCTCCCGTGCCGACCTTGACGTCCTGGTAGCGAAGACCGTCGTCGAGGCACGTCTCATTGGACTGGCACGCCGCCCCGAGTGGCGACGCGCTTGAACTACTAGCCGGCTTGTTCGTGTCGTCTTTTCCACAGGCGGCGGTCAAGACCAACGCGATAGCTAGGGCAACTGCGATCCTTGGGGTCATGTAGGCAGGTTACTTGCTAACGCACGCGCGCCAACCGCGATGCTGGAAACGGCTCTTCGCGCAGTACCCGGCGATCGGCATGTAGGCGCCCATCACGTCGGCGGGATCGTCGTGCGGGCGTATGCGTTGGATCGCTTCGTCGAAAGTAGCCGCCGGCAACATGTATCGATAGATCACCACGCCGTCGTAGTAGGCGCCTCCCCACGGGAGCCATGTGATCCCGTGAGCCCTATCGGCGTTCGTCGGGCGGTCCTTTGGATCCGATATGACGATCGTGAAGTGGCCGTTGCGGATAGCCGTTTGGTAATCGGGGCTACATGCGACGACTCGTTGAGTAGCACCCTCGTTCTGACACACCGACCAATAGCGAACGTCGCGGTGAGAAACGACGCTCACTCCGCGGCGCGTATCGGGAAACGAAGGAGCTTTCGCGTGTACGACGAGGATGTCGCCGAATTGCCGCGACGTTCGAGTGAACAGATACGCGACTTGTTCGTTCGACAGGAATCCACCTTTGAAGAAAGGTTTGTCGGGCGTCACGGGGTTGTCGGGAGCGCTATCCCAAGCGGCTTGATCGGTGCCGAAGAACCGCTCGAAGCGCGGCGGGTCGTGTGCGCCCGGGACGGGGAAGAACTGGGGGCCGACCTTCTGGTAGTTCGATTCGCGGACGTGCTTGTTGACCGCATGTCCCGGGGCTTTTGGCGGAACAGGATCGCATCTCCCAAGCGCTAGTGACGCATCGCCGGCCGGCGACCTAAGGGTGATAGTCGGCAATGGGACCCCACCCGTCGGCTCTTTTGGGTCGGTCGGGATGTAGATCCGATAGATCAGAAACCCACCGGGATTAGGAGTGCCGGATTGCATCGCTCCGGCATAGATCGTGTTCGAAGCGGGATGTCGCGGCCGTGGCGCGAACTCGACATGGACCGTATATCGACCCGGGTGAGTGGTCTTTGTAACGAACGGATTCCCTCCCACGTCCGGACGGATCTCGTAGTCGGCTATCGAATCGACGGGGCGCTGCGCTTCGTCGTACACGTGGAACGAGAAGTACCTGACGTCCGGGTAGCGGCCGCGGATCGTTAGCTCCCCGCCGGCCGCGTACGGGAAATGCGCCATCCAATAGGTCGCCGAAGTGTCCGGAAATGCCGCGTTCAGTGCGTCCTCGTCCAGGAGCATCGGCCACGAACAGCCCGCTCGCGGAGCGCGCGTGGATGCATGTGACGTTAACGGCGCAGCGATCAGCGCCGTGACGAGTACCGCCGTCGTCAGCCGAAATCTCACCCTTAGCCTCCGAGTTGCGCCGCCCACGATCAATTTCTTCGAGGCTTTTCGAGCAATACCCTGCTCGCTCGCGGCGCAACCTAAGCAAAGCGAGCACCGACGCTTATGCTGCCGGACCGACGTGAAAATGGCGCAAGTGCTTATAGCGAGCGCATTCGGCGCCCGAGCGACAGTCAACTAGGAGGCAATGGATGCCGGGGATGACCCCGTCCGACCTGTACGAACTGACATGGAGCGACGACCCACGTTTGTCGCCCGACGGCAAGTGGGTGGCTTACGTAGTCACTTCACTCGATGCCGACCAGAACGATTACCCGTCGGCCATCTGGGTGGCGGGGATCGACGGGTCGGCTGCCCCACGTCAGGTCACCACCGGCACCAAGCGAGACACCCAACCACGCTGGTCTCCGGACGGGACGAAGCTCGCGTTCACCTCGACCCGCGATAAGGACGCCACCCAGCTCTATGTCCTCGAGGTCGATGCCTCACAGTCCGAGCTAGATGGATCGACCGCGCGTCGTCTGACCGATCTCGAGGAAGACGTCAGTGGCATCAAATGGTCGCCCGACGGCACGAGGATCGCTTTCGAAGCAAGAGATCGCGATCCCGCCTACGCAGAGGAAAAAGACGCGCGTCGCTCGCCGCGGCGGATCACACGTCTTCAGTACAAGTTAGACAACGTCGGGTGGACCACCGATCGACGGCAGCACATCTTCATCGTCGACGTGTCGGGTGATAGCGCTCTTCAGCAGTTGACTCATGGCGACTTCGAAGACGCCGATCCCGACTGGTCACCCGACGGCTCACGTATCGCGTTCGTCTCCGGCCGCCACGATGACTGGGACATCGACCCGCACGTCGACGTCTATGTAGCGCCGGCCGAAGGCGGCGAACCGCAACTCGTCGCTGCAGGCAACGGCATCGCGGCGAAACCGATCTGGTCCGAGGACGGCTCGTGGATCGCGTTCGAATACACGCCCGACGTCTGGAACGAACCACATCATGGGCAGATAGCGGTCGTTTCTTCAGAGGGCGGGCAACCCATGCTCCTTACGAAACAGCTCGATCGCAACTGCGCGGTCTACCCGCCGGTACGCGGCCCGCAATGGTCTGGCGACTCGATCTTCTTCCTGGTCGAGGACCACGGCAACGTTCATCTCTATCGCGTCGAAAGGGACGGAAGCCAACCCCCGCGCGCGATCACAGAGGGCGACTGCTGGATAGGTGGGTTCGATGTCACGACTTCGACAACAGTCACGTCACGGGGCGAGCCATTGCTGCCCGGCGAGATATTCGTCGAGGATCGGATGCTCACGCGTCACTCGCGCTCTTTCACTGCAGGTCGGCAACTGGTAACGCCTGAGCGCTTCACGGCGAAGTCGGCCGACGGCACGGAGGTCGAGTGCTGGATAGTTCGACCGGTCGACCTCGAGGACGGGAAGAAGTACCCAACGCTCCTCGCCATTCACGGCGGTCCCTTCACCCAGTTCGGAAACAAGTTCTTCGACGAGTTCCAGGTCTATGCAGCAGCCGGGTACGCGGTCGTGTACTGCAACCCGCGCGGGTCTTCGGGCTACTCCGAGGAGTGGGGACGCGCAATACGCGGGCCCGTCGTCGACGGGCCGGGCTGGGGAACGGTCGATTACGAAGATGTGATGGCAGCTATAGACACTGCGGTCGAGCAATTCGAATTCTGCGATGGCGAGCGTTTGGGCGTCCTCGGCGGCTCGTACGGCGGCTACATGACGTCATGGATCGTCTCGCACAACGATCGATTCAAGGCCGCCTGCTCGGAACGCGCCGTGAACAATTTCCTTTCGGAATACGGCTCCAGTGACATGGGCTGGTGGTTCAAGGCCTATGTCGGTGCGTCCGCTTTCGAAGACCCTCAGACGATGCTCGATATGTCGCCGAGCACATATGCCGGCAACATCCGAACACCCCTGCTCATCCTCCATTCAGAGAACGACCTTCGTTGCAACGTCGAGCAGGCAGAGCATCTGTTCACGACCCTGCGACTCCTGAAGCGCGAGGTCGAATTCGTGCGCTTCCCCGGCGAGAGCCACGAGCTATCGCGATCGGGCTCTCCGATCCACCGCGTGATGCGCTTCGAGTGCTTACTCGAATGGTTCGACCGCTACCTGAAGTGATCTTGCGACCCTAGGCCGAGCCGCCGAATCGCAGGCGAGGGCGAACAACCCGGTACACGAGGAAGCCGAGTGCAAGTAGGAAAGCGACGGGGACGACGAACCCGGCCGCGACCACAAGCCCCGAAAGCACGCCGAGGGCGACGTCGCCCGCTCTTGCGCACGCCTTGGACAGAACCGACGCAGGCTTTGTGGGGGCCGCTCCAGCTTCGACCAACGACACCGAGATCGTGCTCAGCGCGGTCTCGTTGTCGAGGTAACGGATCCGACCCTTCAGACGTTCGATCGTTAGCTGTACGCCCTCCAGCTGCTGTTGCACGCGTATCGTGTCTTCGATCGTTTGCGCTTGGTCCATGAGCCGCAGCAAGACCTTTTCCTGAGCGCTCGAGTTCACGAGACGAGCCTTCAGGTCGATGAATTCCTGAGACACGTCGTGACCACTCACGGACTGTCGAGTCACATGTCCGATCTCTTCGAGATCCGACAGCGCGGCCTCGAACTCGGAGGCGGGAACCCTCAACGTCACCGATCCGGACTCCGCGTCCGTGCCGCCGAAATCCGTCGAGACGACGTAACCGCGATGCCCTTCAGCCGCCGTGGTGACCGACCGCACCGCGTCCTGGATCCGCCCTCGATCCACGCGAAGAGACAGCGACGCGTTCTTGATGACGCGGGGGCCGAGCTCGGGGATGACGGAGCTAGAGGAACTTGCCGAGTCGAACGTCGTTCCGACGGCGGCCGCCGCGTCCGGCGCTGCGACGCCGCTGAGATTGTGGGCACTGTGCACCTGCCCTTTTGTGATAGCGGCGCCTCCACCGGCGGAAGACTCGTTGCTGTTAGACGAAGACCCCGTACAGGCACCGAGGACGCCGATCAGTCCGATAGCTGCGTACGACACCCACCTGCGCGCTGCCATATCCCCACCTCCGAGCATCGGCGACGTCTTTCGTGTGTCAGACGGACGACGACGAAGAAGGGTTCCCGGCTAGGCTCCCGTAGTGACTTGGAGGTGTTCGAGCCCGCGTAACGTCACGGTTGGGCGACGACTGATGCCTTCCGATGCGAGCTCTAGATCCGGCAACTTCGCCGCCAGCGCGGCGATCGCGATCTGACCTTCGAGGCGAGCGAGCGAGGCTCCCAAACAGAAGTGGGTCCCGGCGCTGAACGCAAGGTGTCGATTGTCGGGCCGGCCGATGTCGAGCTTGTCGGGATCGGCGAACTGCTCGGGATCGCGATTCGCGGCCCCCAGGATGCACACGATCTCGTGACGTTTCTCGACGCGGTGCCCGTCGATGTCGACGTCGTCCAGAGGGATTCGCGCTGCGAACTGGACTGGGCTGTCGTAACGCAAGAGCTCCTCGACCGCCGTCTTTATCAATGAGGGTTGACGTATCAAGCGATCCCACTGATCGCGGTTCCGTAACAGAGCGAACATGCCGTTCGAGATCAGGTTCACCGTCGTCTCGTGACCGGCCACAAGAAGCAAGGTCAAAGTTACGAGTAGCTCTTCTTCCGTCAGCTTCGTGCCCTCGTCTTCTGCGGCGATCAGAGCTGACAACAGATCGTCTTGCGGATCTGCCTTGCGTTTTCCGATGAGGACTCGAAAGTAATCCTTGAACGCGTCGCCGGCTTCGAGCGCTCGCTCGATGGTCTCTTGCGAAACGATCGGGTCGAGAGTCTGGACGAGCTCGCGGGACCAATGCTTAAAGATCGCTTGATCCTCCAAGGGAACGCTCAACAGGTCGCAGATGATCGCTACCGGCAGCGGGTACGCGAAGTCCGCAACGAGGTCCATCTCAGGTTTCTCAGCACCCCGCGCGATCAGGTCCTCGACGACCTCGACGATCCGAGATCTCAGACGCTCGATCCGGCGAGCGGTGAACGCCTTGTGGACGAGATTACGGAGACGATCGTGATCTGGAGGATCCAGAAACAGCATCGACGGCTGTCGCTCTTCGAGTTGTTGGGCAGGGCCCTGGACCACGTCGAACGGCAGCTCGATCTTTCGGAAATCACTCGACATCCTTGGATCACGAAGGACACGTGCGATGTCTGAATAACGGGTCAAGAGCGTTCCGCCGAAGGGGCTGCGATGAACCGGATCCTGCTCGCGCAACGCCTTGTAAGTCGGGTAAGGGTCGGCGTGCACCGCCGGGTCGAAGGGATTGAAGAACCAACCTCCGTCGGTGATCGTGGTTGTCGTACCCGGCTCGGTCATGCTCACCACGCCATCGTAGGTGAGCTCTCTTGCACGAGTAGTCGCGTGCCCATCCGGGTACGACGCCTATGACGCTTGCGTGGCAGCTGGATCCCATCCGACAAGGGAGCGATCGTGAAGGCAGTCGTGTGGCACGGAAAAGAAGATGTCCGAGTAGACGACGTAGCCGATCCTCAGATCGAGCAACCAACGGATGCCATCGTGAGGATCACGTCCACAGCTATCTGCGGCTCCGATCTACACCTTTATTCGAAGCTCGCTCCCGTGATGACGGAAGGCGACATCATCGGTCACGAGCCGATGGGGGTCGTCGAAGAAGTGGGAGCCGGAGTCGACCACATCAAGCCCGGCGACCGCGTCGTCGTCCCATTCAACATCTCGTGCGGGACCTGCTTCATGTGCTCTACCGGGATGTACTCGCAGTGTGAGACGACGCAGAACAGGAAGACCCGCAAGGGCGCAAGCCTCTTCGGCTACACGCATCTCTACGGGGCCGTGCCCGGTGGACAGGCCGAGTACCTTCGCGTACCCCAAGCACACTTCGGTCCCATCAAGGTGCCGGAGGGACCTCCCGACGATCGCTTCTTGTTCCTCTCCGACGTCTTGCCTACCGCGTGGCAAGCTGTCGAATACGCAGAAGTGCCCCCGGGCGGGACGGCCGCCGTGTGGGGGCTCGGCCCAGTGGGTCAGATGGCAGGGCGGATCGCCCTCCATCGGGGCGCAGATCGCGTCATCGGTGTCGACCTGATCCCCGAACGACTCGATCTGGCGAGCAAGCATGGGATGGAGACTCTGGACCTGCGGTTCGTCGACGACCCGACTGAAGCGATCTGTGACATGACCGGCGGTCGCGGTGTCGACAGCGGCATCGATTGCGTCGGCATGGAGGCGTCAGGTTCGATCGTCGATTCCATCCTTTCAACCGTGAAAGTGCAGCCCGACCGCTTGATCGCGTTGCACAACTGCATGGGGTCGATCCGCCGCGGAGGGACATTGTCGATATCGGGCGTTTACACCGGGCCCTTCCACATGTTCCCGTTAGGCGACCTGTTCGACAAGCAGATAACGATCCGCATGGGTCAGGCGAACGTGAAGCGATGGGTCGACGACATACTGCCGCTCCTCAACGACGACGATCCGTTAGGCACTGGGGATCTTGCGACCCACCATCTACCGTTGGAGGCTGCGCCCAGCGCTTACGAGATCTTTCAGAAGAAACAGGACAACGCGATCAAGATCGTCCTCCAGCCGGGTTAGCCCTCGGTCTTGATCTTCCCGTTCATGAACACGAGCCACGGGGCCCGATAAGTCACTCGCACCGTCTGACCCTCGGGGACGGTGGCGTTCGTCGACGCGCTGCCGGCTTCTTTGAGAAACATGTATCTGAAGAACACGCTCACCGAATGATCACCCGGGGTCGTTGGGAAGAATTGCTGCCCCCACTTGCCCTTCTGCGCATTTCCATCGATGACGATTGTCGGTGGGAAGAAAAACAAGATGAAAGACAAGAAGAAGAACCCGGCTTTCACAGTGATCCCGGTCGTCGTTTGGGACATGCCTCCCCTTTCTCGGTCGTGGCGGTGCGCTAGAGCTGTGAGCGCATGTCACCGTACCCGCTAACGGGTTTCCCGAGCGAACCCACGCATGCGAGGGCGCACCTAGTTCGGTTCCAGGCTCCCTCCCAGACGTTCGATCAACGCCCGGACGTTCGTCTTCTCGTACAGCTCGGCTGCCCCGGCTTTCAGCAATTCGTCGGCATGCTCGTCATCCGCAGCGGTGAAACCGAGGACCGTGGTGTCTGGTAACTCTTCGACTATGACTCTCGTCGCCTCGGCCCCGTTCATGACGGGCATCATGAGGTCCATGATGACGAGGTCGGGGCCCAACGTTCGAGCCTTCTCGACGGCCTCCGCCCCATTCGTCGCTTCTCCGACCAACTCCACCGGCGTATGCAACAGCATGAGGTCCAGCATCCGTCTCATGGCCTCATCGTCGTCGACGACCAGCACGCGCACGCGAGGATCTGC
>JALZGD010000001.1:8663-11599 GCA_030861205.1 Actinomycetota bacterium | reverse complement strand
GTCCCCATCTGCCCGTTGATTCGTCCCCGTGGTCGGTGCGACCAGAAAGATGACTACGTCCCACGCGACGTGACTCACGATCAGAGCCGGCATCGACATGCCCGCAGCAGCCAGGGCGCCCCAAAACGCACCGGCGACGGTTGCCGCGCCGATTAATGTGGCGTTACCCGTAGGTAGATGCACGGCTCCGTATGCCGCTACTGCGAGGACGTCGCCTTTACCCCGGCCATGGATCTCTACGAGCCGAGACTGCACGAACCCGCGCCAGAAGAGCTCTTCTGCGGGGCCTATAACGAGCGCAAGACGCGCCGCAAGGGCAAGTGGTGAACGATCGTGCCGGAGAGCGTAGACGTCGTCGATGTCGTCGGCACCGTGCGGCATTAACCGTCGAGCGAAGTAGTCCCCGATGCGAAAGATCCCGTACAGCGCGGCTGCACTCGTTAGACCTGCCGCGACATCGCGTCGCGTCGGCTTCAGCGTCCGCAAGCTGGGCTGCGTCGACAGTGCCAAGGTCCCTAGCGTCGCTCCCGTCATAGTCATGCGTCGCCAGAAACGATCGGGGGGCCCTTTGAACGTCGCCGCGAAAGCCGCTGCGGCCACCGCCAGCCCTACGGTCAAAAGAGGGCCCTCTTTTGGGCGCTCGTGGCGCCTCACGCGCGCAGTGCCGACGCCGCAAGACCTGCGACCAGCAGGACCCCGAACGTCGCATGGAGTTGCGCCGTCTGCAGATCGATCATCGCGATCTCGCGAGCGTCGCCGCGCGCTCCTAGCTCGGAAGCACGGATCGCTCTTACCAGTAGCGGCAGCGACATCATGGCGAGCAGCGCAAATCTAGGCACGACGTCGGCCATCACTCCTGCGGCCAGCGCGATGTATGCACCGACAACCAGAGAGAGATAACCGTAGTAAGCGGCGCGCCGGCCGAAACGGATCGACAGGGTAACGATCCCAGCACGCGCATCGTCACTGATGTCACGCCATTCGTTGCCGTGGAGGATCGCCGCGACGAGCAAACCGACGGGGATACTGACAACCAACGCGTGCCACGAGAACGATCCACTAACCGAGAAGTACGCCCCCTCGACCATCAACGGCCCCATCAAGATGAAAACCAACGGGATCCCCAAAGCGCGGTACTTGTACTCGAGTGGTGGAGCCGTGTACCCGGCCCCACCTGCAACCGCGATCAGGCCGATAACGGCGATCGGCCAGCCCCGCAGGTAGATCAGCCAACCACCGAGCGCCGTCGCTGTGACAAAAGATGAGATTGCGAAGACGAATGCTGCTCGCTCGCTGATGCGGCCCTTGACTATCGCGAGGCTTGCACGCGGCGAGGTGATCGAGTCGATCCCCTTGCGCACGTCGTAGATCTCGTTGATGACGTTCGTCCCGATCTGAAGCAGCAATGCCGACGCAAGGGCCAGGATGTACAACAACCACGATGCGTGGCGTTCGACCGCAGCGAGGGCAGCACCCGCGGATACGGGAACGAACGTCGCGGTTAGAGCGAATGGGCGAGTTATCTCCCACAACGCCCCGGCTCGGTGTGACAATCCTGCACCGTCCTGCTCCCCCGCAGTAGTTACAGACGCGGCAGCAGCGCCTTCCGTTCCGAACAACGTTGCAGCGTGGAGCGCTCGTTCAACCTGCCCCTCTTCCTGCACGATCGGCTGCAACAACGGGATGTTCATGCCCGCGTCGTGGTACTCCCAACACTTCGCCGCCACCTCACGCTCGGTCCCACACAGAAGGAAAGCGTCGACGAGCTCGTCCGGGATCGCCTCGGCCGCCCGGTGGTACTCCTCAGCCCGCCACGCCGCGGCGATCTGGTCGCGCAGCTCCGGTTCAAAGCCCGCGCGCTTCAGCGCGACGTCGCTCAAGATGCTCATCATGTAGATGACAAAAACCTCGCGTTTGGCGCGATTCAGCGCCTCTCGGCGGCTGTCCTCGATCAACGTCAGCAGGTAGCCGGCCGCGGTCACCGCAGATTCGTCGCGGCCGGCCGCCACTGCGGTGCCTCGCAGCGTCGCGTTGATCACACGGAAACTCGCAAGCGACTCGGCCGGTCGGGCCAAGTAGCCATCGGCGATACGTCCCGCTAGTTCGACCATGGGCGTCCGGTACCCCGCGACATAAATGGGCGTGCGATGGACGGGCGGGAACATGGGCTGTAGTTCCGGAACCCCTGGTGTGGGTACCGGCACGCGCTCCCCCCGCCATAAGGCGCGCATCACATCGATCGCGTGGGTCACACGCTCTACAGCCTCTTCGGGGCGATAGGGGATCTGCATCTGCGCCAGGCGTAACGGCAAGGCACTTCCGATCGCGCAGACGATCCGGCCCGGCGCCATCTCGTCGAGAGCGCTGACAGTCATCGCGAGCAACACGGGATGGCGCGTGTAGGGATTCACCGCCCCGAGACCGATGTCGATGCCTTCGACGGAAGATGCCACTGCCGACGCATAAGTAACCGCGTCGCGCTCGAAGTAGGAGTCGTGGAACCACACTGAACCGAGGCCGCGGTCGCGTGCTGCTTGCGCCCACGCGATCGTGTCGGCAACGGAGCCTCGTGCGGCCAACCCCAGCCCTACCTGCCGCGCCAGCTCTGGCATACCGGAAAGCTCCCTTGTCGCGCACAAGTGACGACGAGATGGCGAAGTCTACTCGTCACTCCTGCGAGGATTGACTGCGATGGCACAACTGCCGGCAGGCCAAGACAAGGTGCGAGCCGTCCGCAACATGTTTGACCGGATCGCGCCGCGGTACGACCTCGTCAACCGGATCATGACGTTCGGGATGGACCGCGGGTGGCGCAGCCGCGCCGTCCGCTCGCTGGGACTACCGCCGTCGTCTGTTGTCCTCGACGTCGCCTGCGGTACGGGCGATCTGTGTTGCGAGATGGCGAGCGCGGGCTTACGCCCCGTGGGGATCGATAT
>JALZGD010000001.1:8178-8653 GCA_030861205.1 Actinomycetota bacterium | reverse complement strand
CGTGGGGGATGCTGGCCGCGGCACGCGCCTGTGCTCCACTCGTTCAAGGCGATGCTTTGCGCCTCCCGCTGCACGACGACGGGATGGATGGAGTCACATGTGGCTTCGCGCTCCGGAACGTTGCCGACATTGAGCAACTCTTCCGCGAGCTGGCGCGCGTGACGCGCTCCGGCGGGCGGCTGGCCGTGCTCGAGGTCGCTACGCCAGAAAGTTCGGTGACCCGGTCGCTTCACCATGTCTATTTCCACAAGGTCGTCCCGAAGGTCGGCGCCGTCCTTTCGGATAGAGATGCGTACAGCTACCTCCCACGTTCGGTCGAGTACTTGCCAGAGACAGACGAACTGATCGAGATCGTCAAGACCGCCGGCTACAGGGATATCGAGCGGACATTGATGGGGTTTGGTGCGGCACAGCTCATCGTTGCCACGATGTCGTAGATGCTGTGGCGAATCGGGGGGGAGTTGCGTAGGTGTCC
>JALZGD010000001.1:7552-8168 GCA_030861205.1 Actinomycetota bacterium | reverse complement strand
TCCCCCATAACGGAGCACAACGCCGACATATACGGAATACCGGTCGTTGTCGTTCGGGCGGTCGAGCCGTGGAAGCCATCCCCGTCGGAGTCGGGGTAGCGGGGCACGCAGAAGTCGTCGCGTCCGGCACGCAGGGATCTAGGCCTCACCCGTGCGAGCGGCGCTCGAGGGCTTCACGGCCGTTTCCTTCCAAGCCAACGAGCGCCCGAAGCCGTCTCTTGATTCCCAGCCATACCAATCTTTCTTCGGGGTCGACTCCGAGCATCTTCAAAACCAGGACGTAAACACCTCCCGTAGCGACAACGCCGAGGCATCCTTGCAACGTTGTTCCATGCGTGACCCGAGTCCATAACAGCAGCAATGTTGCGGCGATCCCGCTGGCCAGTGCAGGTTTCAATAGGGACTTTCCAAAGGGGTGAATGCCGACGAGCAGCTTCGCTTCGATGACCCTCACCGAATTGATGAGCGCCGTGACGATCGAATCGACTACGGCGATGCCCACGGCGCCATGGGCGGGAACCACTGCGATACCAAGGCCGATGTAGAGCGCGACGGCTACCGCCGAGTTGACAAAGTTGATGCCCGGACGACCGGTCATGGAAAGGACGAAACCGGT
>JALZGD010000001.1:6491-7542 GCA_030861205.1 Actinomycetota bacterium | reverse complement strand
ACCCGCGTAGAAGATGTTCCCCGCCGCGAGGATTGCCACCAGTGATGCGGCGCCCGCGCCCCGCGAGCCCGCTAGAAGGTGGACGAACAGCTCCGGAACGACTATCAGCCCTCCGAAAACGGGCAGAGAGAAAGTTAGTACCCAGCGGGTGATGGTTCGGTAGAGCGACTCGAGACGGTCCATCTCGCCACGCTCGTGAAGATCAGTCACAACAGGAGCCCAGATGTTCACGATGCTCCCCAGGAACAGCGTGGCAGGCGTCTGCAACGCAAGCGCGATTCCCAGCAAACCTACGTCGCGGTCCGTTCCATAGATTCCGAGGATCAGAACGCTCAGCCCAAGCGTTTGAACGCCGAGCAGCGACGCGCCACCTTGCAACAGTGCGAAACGCGTCATGGGACCCGGTTTCGCGCGGGCGGGCGTAGTCCGCTCGATCGGCGTGAGAATCCGTCTGAACAAGACGAAGGCAAGAACTAGCGCGACCGCGGATGCCACCACGGTTCCAACCAATGCGCCGCCCACCCCGAACCCGGCGACGATCAGTCCACTTGCCACTATGAGACGAGCTAACGGCTGCACGATGTTGCCGACCACGACCGAAGGAACGAGCGTTTTATATGCCTGCGTGCAGTATCGGAGGACTTGAGTGAGCGAAAAGAGAGGAACGAAGGCCGCTCCGAGGCGGATCAGCCCCGCTAGATCGTCCCGCTGTGACGCGGTATCTGCGAATCGCGCCGCAAGGGGGCCGGCAGCGAGCAAGAGAGCAGCAAAAACGAGTGCCGATGTGAATCCGGCACCGACGATAGCTGTCCACGCCGAACCTCGAACTTCGCCGGGGTGGCCGGACGCTCGCGCTTTCGCTATGAAGCGCATCGCAGAATAGTTGAATCCCGCAATCCCTAGTTGAGCTGCGATCGCGAGCATCTGGCTCACTTGCCGGAAGAGTCCGTAGTTGCGCGTACCTAGCGTCCTCACTGCGATCGCGACGAACGCGAACGCGACGACCCCTTGCACAATCTGCCAGGCCACCTGGACGGCGCCACCCTTCGCG
>JALZGD010000001.1:0-6430 GCA_030861205.1 Actinomycetota bacterium | reverse complement strand
ACAATAGCTACATCCGAAGCGCTTTCTGGATCGAGTTGGACCGGACGCGATCCACCGGCGATTGCGGCCCTATCGCTCCTAGCTATCGCTCTGTCCCCTCGACCTGTTCCCGGGCTGGTCCTCACGATTGCGCCTTGCTTGCCGTTTGGCTTCTCGGCGCGCTTTGCTTTCGGCTCCCATGCTCGTTTCTGGACCCGGATTCCGGATAACCCAAATGAGTAAGACGGTAGTAATGGCGATCGCGACGATGCCAATAACAAGTCCCACCTGGCCTCCTAAAAGAAATGGACAAGACGCGCCGACGGCGCGCCGTTCTATTTGAAAGAAATGAGGTGACTAGACCAGCGCGGGAGGAGGAGCGCGACCAAAGCGCGATCGGAATAAGAGAACTCGATCGAATAAGGCCCCCGCCTTCAAGGCGAATGTGAATCCAGCGCAAAGGCTGAGAATCGCTCCGATCATGAGAGCGACTAACCAGAGTCTCGGAGCGGAGTCTCGAATCACCCTTACTGCGTCTTGACCTCTTACTTCAACGACATCAATGCTCGGGGCCAATATTCGGCCCACAAGAAGCGATCGATTCACATCTCTGGGGATTCGTGCGTCACTGCTCAAGGGATGCGGTGTGAAAACGATCGCGATCGATACCGCCAGCGCGACCACAACGAGGCCTGGTCGTCTCATCGCTTACACAGTAACTCCGCTGCCGCCACACTTCCGATCTGCACTAGCAGTTGAGTCTGAGATCGAACGCGCCATGTATCTGTGCCGGCGGAGCGAATTCACATTATTTAGTGACGGCGGAAGTGGGAAGAGCGACGAGCAGAGGGTGAGCTCATCGGGTAGAAAGGCATCCAGTAACTCACCAGAACCCGTCAAACGAGTTCGACTTCGACACAAAGAGCGCAACGAACGGCCCGGCGATGGTCGTGATCAGCACGTACGCGGCCGCGAGCGGACCGAGATCCGCGCGCAGGCCCGCGGCAACTCCCAAGCCGGCAATCGCAATCGAAAACTCTCCGCGAGAGATGAGAAGAGATCCCATCCGCAATCGCGAGCGCGCGCTGAGCTTTCTTACGCTCACCCAGGCGGTAAGGAACTTCGTTCCGCTTGTAACGAGGGCAAGAAGAGCGGCGGGGCCCAGTACTGAAACGAGACTCGACGGATCAATCGTCAGCCCGAAGAAGACGAAAAAGAGCGCGGCGAACAGGTCGCGCAACGGACTCACCAGAGCTTGAGCCCTCTCAACCGCGGGGCCGGCCAAGATGATGCCAACGATCAGCGCGCCCACCGCGGCCGAAACCTGGAAGCGTTCCGCGATTCCAGCCACCGCCACAGTGAGGCCGAGGATCGTAAGAAGGAGAGCCTCGTCCGAGTGCGAGAAGAGAACTCGGCTCAAACCAACGTCGAGGCGCGTCGCCACGAGGAGGATCACCGCCACCCCTAAGACCGCAATAAGGGCCGACGCAAGGCCACCCCAGTCGGTCCCTCCGATCAGCAGCGCAGCCAAGATGGGAAGGAAGACAGCCATCGCGAGGTCTTCCATGATCAGTAGCGACACCACCAAGGATTTCTCGGGTCGTCCTCGAGGTCCGTGTTGGAGCAGCTTTGCGACGACCCCCGAAGACGACACGAACGCAACACCACCGAGGACGACGGCAGCAAGCACGCCCCAACCCAGCAAGAAACCGGCCACGAAACCCGGCGTGAAATTCAGCAGGAGATCGATCAGACCCATCGGCGCTTCACGCCCAAGGGTCGAAATGAGTTGCGACGCCGAATACTCGAGCCCCAACATGAACAGCAGCAGGATGAGCCCGATCTCGGCGCCGATCCCGAGGAACTGAGCAGTCGTCACCAGGGGAAGGAGCCCGCCCCTACCGAAGGCGAGACCGGCGACGAGATAGAGCGGGATGGCTGGAATACCGAAGCGATTCGCCAACCTCGCCAAGACGGCCAGCGCGATCAGAACCGCTCCCAGTTCAACAAGGATCCCGGCAGATTCCATCAGTAGCGGTAGCGCACAATCACAGTGCTTTGAGGTTAAGCGCTCACGGACTCACTACCCATGGAGTCTCACCGGAATGGCGCTGTCATAACGAGTGCGTCTTCCTGGATCTCGCAGCTCTCTTCGCAGCACGACGAGCTCGATTCTCGCGGCCGTACTCTGTATCTGGTCCCGGGGTCCTAATCACCCAGACCAGCAGCGCCGTCATCACGATCGCCACGATGGCCAGTGCAGCAAGTGTCATTTTCACCTCCCCTAAATAAGTAGGTGTGCATTAAGGCGCGGCCTTGCCACCACGTGACTCCCACGGCTTGAACCGGCCCACTCGGTGATCAGCCAATGAACGCATCCGCAGGAAGGCGACGCGCACGCGAGTCAGAACGCGCGTCGTCGAAGACGGAGTTAGAGGCTCGCTGGAAACCCACGATCACGTACGACCGCAAGCCTTGCGGCGACAGCACGCCGATGCGATCACCCGTAGCGCGACCAAGGAGCGCGGCTCCCAAAGGAGAGCGGACAGACACCCAACCGGTGCGAGCGCGGCCGCCGACACCCTCGTCGACGACGACGTAACTCTCGATCTCGCCGGCCTCGCTCCGAATCGTCACCAGGTCGCCGACCTCTATCGCGTCGACATCGAACGGGTCGTCGTCGATCAACAGCGCATTCCGCAGAGCGTCCGCGATTTGGTCTCTCTCGCCGGCGAGCTGCATGACCAAGGCAGCCGCGTCGACGCTGTCATCGCCCTGCCTTTGCTCGTCGAGCCTCGAGATCCGTGCCTCGAGGTCCTCGAGGCGCAGCGTCAACAGACGCCTCATCGCGTCCGTCATGCGCGCAGTACTCATCGCGATTTCCCTTCTCTAGAGACATCAATGTGTGGAACTGCAGGGCTTCCGGCGCGCCGTCGCCGCTCTCGACTCAGGGCGGCGACGTCGGAGGGACACCAGTGAGCGGACGTATCTCTTGCTCTTCGTGCAAGAGATGGCGCCCCAGCATTTCTCCCAAGCCGTGCACGAGATGGACGTCGATACATCCCGCTTGCTTCGCGCCTGATAGCGATTGGGCCAGGGCAAAGATCGCGATGTGCCCTTCGAGAGCTGAGATCACGCTGTCCGGCGGTGAGTCGAAGGAGAAGAAGATCCAGTCCTCTTCGTCTCGGAACAGCTCCGCGCCGGTCGTTTCGAAGAACGCAAGGAACTCGCTCGCGACTTGATCACAATCCTGCTCGGTGGCGCTCTCCATCGCGACTGCGTGAGCGAAAGCCTCAGACCGCCGGGCGACAAGGCCATCCCAGGATCGACCACACCAGATTTGTGGTTCAGATGCATTCCTCACGACGATCTCCTTGCCGGGTTCGTGAGGTATGCATAGCAATTGCTTCTGAGAGAGACCAGCTGTGTTAAGCATGGCTAATGGCAGCTGAGGCAGGCCCTCGCTATGTCCGCTCGGGCTTCACCGATCTTGACGAGATCCTTGGCGGGCTACTCGCGGGCGACAACGTCGTATGGGTTACCGATCA
This sequence comes from Actinomycetota bacterium, assembly GCA_030861205.1. Taxonomy (GTDB): domain Bacteria; phylum Actinomycetota; class CADDZG01; order CADDZG01; family WHSQ01; genus JALZGD01. The sequence continues at coordinate 2,903 of JALZGD010000001.1, read as the reverse complement.
ACAGGACCTCTTCAACCGGGTCGAGGGCCTCATGCTCTCCGTCACTCCTCCGAGCGAGCGGGCTGTGCACATCACCGCTCGAGAGAAAGCGTCGGCAGTGACGAAGCGACTCGGGGGCCGAGCTGACGTGCTCGAAGCACCCACCGGCTCGAAACTGTCGGACGCGATCGCGCTCGAGAACAAGATCGTCGCCGAGGTGCGCAGCGGGGCAACCCGCGTCGTAGTGGACGGACTGGCGCCTTTCGCTCGTCAGTGGGGTCTCGATCGTGCAGTCGCATTTTTCAGGCGAGTGTGTCCACGCCTGTTCGATCTCGGAGCTATCGCCTATTGGCGAGTGAGCCGTACAAAGCTCGGCAATGCCGCGATCGACGACATCCGCAAGGTCACTCAGTGCGTGTTCGAGGTAAGTCCGACGCAATTGAGAATCATCAAGGCCGAGGGGCACTCGACTCTGTTGCAAGGGCGACTATTCCGAGTGTCGGTCGACGACGACCACATCAACCTCCACGCGGAACGGGCCCTGGGACGCCTCGCCGCCGGTCTAAGAAGCCTGCGCACCGAGCGCAATTTGAGCCAGGCGGACGTCGCGAAGCTCGCGGAAGTGTCGCCGAGCGCAATCTCTCAAGCCGAAGCTGGTTTGCGCGGTCTGTCTCTCGACACTCTGCTGACGCTCACGGGACGCGTCGGGATCGGGCTCGACTCACTACTTGATAACGAGGAACGCCCCCCCTACACGTTGGCCCGTCGAGATCGGGGTCGAGACCTGGGCGAAAGCAGATTCCTACTCGACGATCCGTCCGCGGGATTACGCGTGTATCTCGTCAACCTCGCGGCCGGCGAGACCGGAACGCCCCCCGTCAATCACAAGGGGGCCGAACTCGTGCTGGTGGCGCGCGGTCTGGTGTTGGTCGACCTCGGCGAATCGTCTCCTGCCGTGCGCGCGGGCGACGCGATCCTGGCGAGCAGGGTGCCGATCCTTAGCTGGCGCAACCTCTCGCCAGATCCTTCGATCCTGTTCTGGATCCTTCGGGACTAGCTTCCTTCGCACTCTTAGACGCGGACATGTAGAGCGCGGAAGTTCCACTGGTAGTGACAAACGATGCGCTCGCGATCCTCTCGCCACGCCGATCGTGGCTGTCGAATGAAGTGAACCAGAGCGGAGTCGAACCTCTGACCTCGCCCGAGTTACTCGTCCGAGCCAGGCCCCCAGTCGGGCATCAGGTCCCGCTCGCCCGAGGTCAACTTGACTCGACCAGAGCCGTCGCGGTTGACCCGGAACAACGATGTCTCGTCCGAGTAAACGATCGCTTCACCGTCCGGGGCCCAGCTCGGAAACCTCAGAGCTCCGGGCTGCCGGCTTGCATCTATCAGCGTGTACTGACGATCGTCTTCGAGTCGGTGAATGACCATGTCGGGATTTTCGGAGTCGGACCAATGCTCGCCTACTAGAAGTGCTCCATCGGGCGACCAAGCCGGGTTCTCGATACCAGGCCCTATGACTCTCGGGTTCCCTCCATTCGCCGCAACGACGCAAAGGTCGTCTCCGCACATGAACGCGAGCCTCTTCCCGTCGGGCGACCACGTCGGTCCGGAGCCCCTTCCTCCGATCGCAGGATTCGGCTCCTTGAGCTGACCAGAGACAACGAGCTTCCGGGTTCCCGTCGCTAGATTCGCAACCCAGAGGTCCGTCCCCTGCCCGTACGCTACGCGGCGTCCGTCCGGAGACCACGCGAGCTTGCCGCACCTGCCGACTCCCGGACAAAGACCGAGGTCTCTTTTATTGCTGCCGTCCGCGTCCATTACCCATAGGTCCTGGACGGTCGGTGGAACCACGAGCACATACGCGATGTGAGCGCCGTCCGGTGACCAGCTCGGCCAGAACTCCAAATCGTCTGTGGTGGTCAGCGGTACCTCGTTGCTACCGTCCGAGTTCATGACCCAGAGGTCCGTGCTCGTGAATGTCCCGTCGGGCGACACGCTTCCCTTAGCCCACGCGATCTTTCCGGGGCCCCCACCGTCAACGACGCCGCGCCGAGATCCGTTCTCGGCTCCAGATGTCGTCGGGTCTGTGACTGGGAGCAGCGCCTTCAGCTTCCTGCGATCAGACCGCGCGATCCTCCCGTCTTCCCCGCGACCCGGGCGACGGCGGCCGTCGGCTGCAACGGTCCGATCAGCGCGAGTCCGATCAGCCTTAGGGGGCTCGTGGTCGCCAACCGCGTCGACGGCAGAGTCGACGACCGAATTGGCCACGCCCGCGACGTCGGCCACTGCGTGAGGTATCCCTCCTTCGCGACCAAGCTGGATCGCGATGAGGAGCGCCACTACTACTGCCAACACGACGCCTTTGCGCCAGTCGAATCGCTCTCGTGACGCCGCGCGGACGCGAGATAGCTCAGGGAAAAAGTTCGGCGCCCATACGTCGCGCTCAGCCTTGCGCCGCGGGATACGGGCGACGAGTGGACGCGCGTGCGAGTACTTCACCTTGCTGAGCTTGCGACCAAGACCGAGCTCCAGCTCACCGACGAACTCCCCACACGTGAGATATCGATCGTCCGGGTGCTTAGACATCGCCTTGAAGACGACGTCATTTAGTCCGCCGGGTAGGTCAGGGCGAGCGTCTGTCAGCAAAGGAGGATCTTCGTGAATGTGCGCCCACACCGTCGATACTTCATTGTTCCGTTCGAAGGGAACCGAGCCGGTGAGGCACTCGTAGACGACACATGCAAGCGCGTACACATCGGCGCGTCCGTCCGCAGGGATGCCTTCGATGAGCTCGGGTGCCATGTAGGCGACACTTCCGAATACCTGGTCGGTGCGGGTCGCCGACGTTTCGGACGAGACCGGTCGCACCAGACCGAAATCGGTTAGATAGACGTGGTCGGTCCCCGCGGAGGTCTCTCTAG
>JALZGD010000178.1 GCA_030861205.1 Actinomycetota bacterium | reverse complement strand
GGTTACGACTTGGACATGTACTTCTACGACAAGACGTGCAAGACCAACGGTTTCGCGAACTCTGAGGGGACCGATGAGAGTGGCGCCTTCCCCAAGGGAACCGCCTTCGTGCTCGTCGACAACTACTTGGGCGACCCGAACGTGAGCGTCCACATCGAACTAAGTCCTGCCTCGGCAAGTTTCTGATCGATCGAACACGTCACTCTTCGAGTAGCTGAAGAACTCGGTCCGGTGGCCGACCGATAACGGCTTTGCCGTTGCGAATCACGATCGGTCGCTGGATCAGTCTGGGGTGGGCGATCATCGCGTCGAGGAGTTGCTCGCGATCGGCGTTTGCGAGGCTTAGTTGTCGATATTCGGGCTCGTTCGTTCGCATCATCACGCGCGGATCGTCCGATCCGAGCATTCTTAGGACGCGCTCGAGTTCCTCGCGGCTCGGTGTCTGTTCGAGATATCGCACGAACGTTGCATCAACGCCACGCTCTTCGAGGATCCCGCGAACGGTTCGGCATTTCGAGCAATTCGGGTTGAAGAAGACCTCGACTTCCACGTTCGCCTCCACACGGGTGCTGTCTTGCGGGCAGATCCCAGGTTAGCCGGCGAGGCGGAACGGTCGACGCGCCCTGTCGCTACTTTGCGCGAAGTGATCTCGCGTAATTCGTGCCCAGGTTCACCCATCTCTCGAGCTGTCGCTTGGTGCGGACGTCTTCGGCGGCGACGCGCAACCATCCAGCCATCGAACGACCTCGCATCACCATCGGTTGAGCAGAACCCCTCGCAATTAGCTTCTCGCCGTCCTCAGGGTCGCACCGAACGAGGATGCCGCCTTGACCGCTTGCGGCGATCGCCATGTTTCCTTTCACGAGAAATGCAAGACCCCCGAACATCTTCTTTTCGGTTACGGATTTCTGAGTCGCGAGCAGCTCGCGTACGCGGTCGGCGAGATCTTCGTCGTATGCCATTGAAGTGATCGTACGGGCCGATGCACGGCGCTCAGGTGAATTCCCAAAACGAACCTGTCAGACCAACAGAAGCCAGTACTGTCTCTGCTTCTTGTGCGGTCCTTTTCTTCCACTGCGGCAGGTGCCGGCCCGCGAACCAACGTTGGGCGAGGGCCCATTGTTGTTCGATCGTCATCCGTTCGCCCGTGTCGTGGCCCTGGGACAACCATCTATCGACATGTTCTTCCGACCGGAAGACGAGCATGTTCGCTCAGGTGTAAGCGATGTCGTCGTACCAGCGCTTTGCAGGGACCCCGAAATGCACCACGTAGTCACGCTGGACGATCTTGCCGTCCGCGATGTCGATGACGATTGAGTCCGCGCAGTCGGGACATTTCGTGCCGACCGAGCCATCTGATCCGACGATTACCAAGATCCCGAGTGCATCCCAGACGCAGATCGCGTCCCAGCTGCGTTGACCGGCACGCACGGAAAAGGGCTCGGATCGAGCGGAGAACGGATGCACCAACCACAAGTCACGGGTTGTCGGATCGAGGGCGATCACGTTTTCCTGATCGAGTTGCTCGAGTGATTCATGGACTTCGGAGAGTCCGAGTCGGAGGGACCCTGCGAGCTCCTCCACCGTAGGTGCCCGGCCTTCTTCGATGAACCATCGGTAAGTCTCGACCCGGACGTCGTTAGTGCTCATCCAGTAAGGACACCATGACGGACGTCGGCGTTGAAGCATTCCCGGCGGGAAAGGGTCGGTGACGCTGCCCCCGAGCGGCGTAACCGGGCAGGATTCGGCAGCCGCGCTTCGCGCGTCGGCTAGTTTCGAATACTGACGGGATGGCACTCGGGAGCGGATCGAGTGGTCGAAGCGAATGATGCCCTAAGCGAACCAACGCCGGCACTGCGAGCGCTGTACCGAGGCGATCGCGCGGAAGGTCTGGAGCTGCTCGGCGATAAACCAAGTGTTTTCGAGGCTGCTGCTTTCGGACTTACCGAGCAACTCGCGTCCTTGTTGTCTGACCGGCGGGCGGCCAGGTTGACAGGGCCCGATGGGTTTACGCCGTTGCATCTTGCCGCGTTCTTCGGTCACGCTGACGCCGCGCAGCTATTGGTGGATGCCGGGGCCGACCTCGAAGCAGAGGTCACGAACTCGTTCTTGACCGCGGTGAGGCCTCTCCATAGTGCGGCGGCAGGCGGGTTCGTCGACTGCTGTCGCGTTCTAGCAGCGGCGGGCGGAGACGTGAATGCGCGCCAGGGCGGTGGTTTCACACCGCTGATGGCAGCTGCCGCGTCCGGCAACATCGAGCTCGCCCAGGTTCTGCTCGGCTACGGCGCAGACGGCGCCGCGATCAACGACGAGGGGAAGAGCGCGGCCACGCTGGCCCGTGAGAACGGTCACCACGTCCTGGCTCAGAAGCTTGATTCGTAGGAGACCGAGGTCGGTCGCTGCGCTGACTGTGAACCCCATGTAATCAGGCACACGCATCGGAATTCGCCGACTAGGAGTCGAACCGCATCCCGTAGCGAACGGCCTGGATATTGAAAATGAGGAGAACGACCATCGCACTGGATCCCACGATCGCGACGACCGCTCGTGCCGACGAAGAATCCTGGCGCGACCAGTAGCCGAGAAAGAGAAGGCCCGTAACCAAAAGCGGCAGCAGCGTCAGCGTGACGAGTCCTTTTGTCCGTGGCGCAAAACTGTCGAATCCCGTGAAGCCGGCATGGATCGGGATGGGCGCACCGTCTGGAACGATGACTAAGCCGATCATCCCCACGATAGAGGCCACCAAAGCGCAGCCAATCTGCCCGAACACCAAGAAGCGTGGCCAGCCCATGGGGAGATTGTGCCGGAAATAAGACGACGTCGGACCTCTCCTGCAGCGATTCACTCTGCAAGATCGTCTGTATTCGACAAGGTATAGACGACGGAGGCGCAGGTGACGCGAACATTTGTTCTATGGCTATGTACAGTCGCAGCACTGGCGAACGTTTTTCAGCCGGCACATGCGACCGGCGTTCCCCCTCCCGATCAGAGGGCAATCGTTTTCAGTCGCACCGGCAACCAAGCGTCTAACGGTGTCTATCTCATCGCTCCCGACGGCACCGGCGAGACCGAGATCAGTCCAGAGGTACAGCCCAGTCAGATCCGAACGTTCCAGAATCGAGGAGAGGTTTACGAGCCAACGTGGTCGCCTGATCACACACTGGTGGCGTTTTCCGGCCATGGCGCAGATGGCTTCGATCATCTCTATGTCGCTCGGCCCAATGGAAGCCTCGTCTCTGAGACTGCTACGACACAAGGTTTTGGAGACGTGGGGGCCTCGTGGGCGGGCTCAGACGACCTGGTGGCTATGGAGCATCACGGGGACGAGAGAGCGTGGATTCGAGCGGCGCGCACTGATGCCAACGTCTATCAGCGTGTGACGAAGTCGGTGGGATTCGATCCTGAAGCGTCGCCGGATGGCGGCACGATCGCGTTCCGTAGCAAGACGGGCGCCTTGTTCACGATCGGGATCGATGGGAAGGCTCGAGCTCGTGTAACCCGCCACCCTGTGACGGAGTTTGTGTGGAGTCCCGATGGCACGCGCATCGCTTACGTGTCCTCTGCTGACGGAGACGATGAGATTTTCACAGCAAAGCCAGACGGCGACGGTAAACGACAGCTCACCGATAATGCTGGTGACGATCGGGAACCTGACTGGTCGCCCGACTCCTCTCACATCGCATTCGCCGTCGGTGCCGATGGAGCTCGCGACGTCTTCACTGTTGCTCGAAACGGTTCCTCGCTCACTCAATTGACCGTCTCGCCAGGAGACGATTTCGACCCGACATGGTCCCCGGACGGAGAGCAACTCGCGTTCGTCAGCAATCGCGACGCCAACGACGAGATCTATGTGATGGACTCGGACGGCACACAACAGTCGCGGGTGACGCTCAACGTGCTCAACGATAGAGAACCAGACTGGTGAAAAGTGTTGTAGCGGAACAACTATCTGAAGAACCGCTGACGACCGCGGTAGCGGGAGGCTGCGGAGCAGGGGTCGACCTGCACGCCTACCGGACGACGCTGGCCGGTATCATCCTGAGCCGGAAATCCGGCCCCCTTAGCTCAGTCGGCAGAGCGTCTCCATGGTAAGGAGAAGGTCCACGGTTCGATTCCGTGAGGGGGCTCCCCAACGGGTCTTTGATCCCCACGGGGCGGCGTAGCTCAGGGGCAGAGCAAGCGGCTCATAATCGCTGTGTCGGTGGTTCGAGTCCACCCGCCGCTACTACTCAGACTGCCCTCGCGGCCCGCTCGGCTGCGCCTAACACGTATTCAACCCAGTCCCCCTACCTTCCGAAGACTTATTCGGAGGTAATCAATGACCACGAGGTTCTGCACCACCTGCAATTCAGAGGTCGAGGAGTCGGGCGGCTACTGCCTGCTCGGTCACCGCCTCGCGCACGCCGCTCCCCGGGACTCGCTCTCGGCTCTACGGGCCGAGGTCGACCAGGCGTTCGAGGACGCCCGGAGCCACCTGGTCGAGGCGCTGGCACCTCCGCCTCCTCCGCCGCCTGCATTCCACGTCGAGACGACTCGACGGGAGCGGGCGCAGGCGAACATGTGGGAGGGGCTCGACGTGGTTCACGAGGCCGAGGCCGCCGACCCGATCAACTCGTTTGCTCCACCCCCGCGCATGGACTGGGGGCCGAACCGCTCGGGCTTCCTGAAGCGACTGACCCCACGGGTCAATCGTCGCCGCACCGCCGAGCCCGCTCAGGCCTAGCTCTCAGCGTCGCGGCAGCCGCCGCAGATATAATCGAGCTTCCTTTTCACGGCTATTCATCCCTGGGAGCATCGATGGCAAGCGACAGGCGCGTCCACGTGACGCTCGAATGCACGAACTGCAAGCGCAGGAACTACATCACTCAGAAGAACCGGCACAACGACCGCGACCGGATCGAGCTGAAGAAGTACTGCAGATGGTGCAGCTCGCACACGGCCCACCGGGAAACCCGCTAGTCGCTCGGCTTCTTAGTAGCCTCCACCGCTGCCACTGGACCCTGCGCCACCGCCTGAGTAGACGACAAGTAGGACCACGACGACCGATACGGCGATCACTACGCCGGCGATGATCCACGGTCGGAGATTCCTCTTCGGCTGATCCATGTCCGCTCCTCTATCGCTCCACAAGCCCGTCTTTAGGAGATACGAGCGACGACGTCACAAGGTTTGGATCTTTCCGACCTCGGATCGAACCCGCTATCAGGGCATTCCTTGCGAGAAGGTGCAGTCACGGTGTCCGGCGAACGTCGTGATATCTCCACCGAGTAGGTGGCATACGGAAGGAACATGCGGGGCGAGCAGGGCTGTTCCCACGTAGAAGAAGAGCGCCAAAGCAGCCGCTCCGAAGACAATGAAGTGAAGAGGTGACCACTTCAATTT
>JALZGD010000029.1:12423-14388 GCA_030861205.1 Actinomycetota bacterium | reverse complement strand
AGGTCCTTCTGCATCGCCGCTACGAGAGCCCCGTACAGGGTGCCGACGATCGCCAGCGTCATCAAAACCGGGACCAGCTCGCGTGCTGCGTCGGGGAACAGCGGGATGCCGAACCGGATCAGTCCGTACACGCCCATCTTCAGCAAGACGCCCGCCAGCATGACCGAGCCCGCGGTCGGTGCTTCCGTGTGAGCGTCGGGGAGCCATGTGTGCAGCGGGACGAGCGGAACCTTGATCGCGAACGACGCGAAGAACCCTAAGAACAGCAGTCGCTGTGTGCCTAGGGACAGCGGGGTTCCGAGGAGCGCACGGTAGTCGAACGTCGGATTGTGACGACCGGCGAAATACAAGAACAGGATCGCGACGAGCATCAACAACGAGCCGACGAGCGTGAAGATGAAGAACTTCATCGCGGCATAGATCCGCCGGCCGTAACCCCACATCCCGATCAGGAAATACATCGGGACGAGCGTCGCCTCCCAGAACAGATAGAAAAGGAACATATCCAGCGCGGAGAAGACGCCGAGCATGCCGGTCTCGAGGATCAACAAGAAGATGAAGTAGGGCTTGACGCGCTTCTCGATCGACCACGAAGCCAGGACGCCGAGCGGCATCAAGAACGTCGTCAACAGGATCATCCACAGGCTGATCCCGTCGATCCCCGTCGTGAACGAGATCCCCCACTCTTTGATCCACGACGCGTGGGCAACTTCTTGGAATCCCGCGGTGCCCGTCTTGAAACCGATCAAGACGCCCACCGAGAGAGCGAACGAGATCAAGGTGACGGCGAGCGCGCCGTACCTCAGTAGATCGGTCCGGTCGCGCGGCACGATTCCCAACAGGATCGCGCCGGCCGCGGGAGCGAAGATCGTCAGCAACAACCAGATCATCCGCCGACCACCCGAGCGATCAGTACCGAGAACACCACGACGACACCGAAGAAGAAGATGGCGGCGTAGTTCCTGACATAACCCGTCTGAACCCGCCGGATGCCACCGGCGAACACCGCGACCAATCTCCCCGTTCCCGTGACGGCGCCGTCGATGACTCGCGCATCGAGCACCCCCGCGGAGAACGACGCGAACGCCTTGCCGGGAAGGACGATCGTTCGTCCGTAGATCTCATCGACGTGGAACTTGTTGCGAGCGGGCTCGATCAGCCATGCAAACCGCCGCTCGAGCACGCGCCTACGGATCTCCCCGCTACGCGAGACTTATAGCGAAATCGCGGTAACGATCCCCCCGACAGCAACGATCAGCGCGGCGGCGGTGAGCAACCACGGCGTCAGGCCGTGGGGAACCGCCGAGGAACCGACGACCGGCTCGAGGAAATGCTCGAGCGTGAGGAAATGGGGCATGTTGATCACGCCGGCCACTACCGACAGGACGCCGAGTGGGACCAAAGCAGCTTTCATCGTGAGCGGCGCGTCGTGAGGATGTGCTCCGTCGGGAACCTTCAAGCGACCCTCGAACACGCGTAGATACAAACGAGCCATGTAGTACGCGGTGAGACCCGCGGTCGCGATCCCGATCGCCCACAGCGCGTACTCGCCTTGGGCCCACGCGGTGGCGAGGATCGCGTCCTTCGACCAGAAGCCGGCGAACGGGAAGATCCCGGAGATCGCAAGCGTCGCCGCCGCGAACGTCCACGCGGTGACGGGCATCACTTTCCTGAGGCCGCCCATCTTGCGCATATCCAGCTCACCGCCAAGCGCGTGCATGACCGCTCCGGCACCGAGGAACAAGGCAGCCTTGAAGAAAGCGTGCGTCATCAGATGGAAGATCGCGCCCGAATAACCGTGTACTCCGTTCGCTAGGAACATGTAACCGATCTGCGAGATCGTGGAATATGCGAGCACGCGTTTGATGTCGTATTCCGTGGCAGCCATCAGCGCCGCCCACAACGCCGTCGCAGCACCGATCCACGCAACGGCGTGCAACGCAGCGCTCCCGAGCTCGAACATCG
>JALZGD010000029.1:10970-12413 GCA_030861205.1 Actinomycetota bacterium | reverse complement strand
GAATCGGGCGACGAGATAAACGCCGGCCGTCACCATCGTTGCTGCATGGATCAGCGCAGAGACCGGAGTGGGACCTTCCATCGCGTCCGGCAACCAGACATAGAGCGGTATCTGAGCGCTCTTCCCCGTGGCGCCCGCCAGGAACAGGAACCCGACGATCGTCGCGATACCAGCAGTCAGAACGGGGCGCCCAGTTCCCGAAAGTGTCACGTGCGCGTTGTTGTTGATCGCTCCGATCACGGTGGTGCCGACGGTCTTCGCGAGCAGGAAAATCCCCAACAGAAACGCGAAGTCACCGATCCGGTTGACGAGGAAGGCCTTCTTGGCGGCGTTTGCGGCGCTGTGCTTCTCGAACCAGAACCCGATCAGTAGGTAGGAGCACAACCCGACGCCTTCCCACCCGACGTAGAGAAGGAGAACGTTGCCCGCCAACACCAGTAACAACATCGATGCGGCGAAGAGGTTGAGGTAGGCGAAGAATCGGCTAAACCGTTCGTCACCTTCCATGTAACCGATCGAATAGACATGAATCAGGGTGCCGACGCCGGTGACGATGAGTGTCATCACGGCGGCTAATTGATCGAAGGCAAGGTCGGCCCCTACGTGGAAGCTGCCGACGCTTATCCAATCGAACAAATGGATAAACGACGAGCGATCTCCGGGGGTGGTCGAGAGTTGCGCGGCGAATCCAATGACCGCCCAAACGAACGACAATCCCAAGAGCCCAGAGGCGATCCAGCCTGCGCGGTCGCCGATCCGCCTACCGAAGAACAACAGCAGAAACGCGCCGAATAACGGAAATGCGATGATCCACGCAGGACTGAAGAACCAGTTAAAGGTCATACTGGAATGGACGAACGGTGTCGTTCCGCCACGGATCAATGGGTTTGCGCTCACCATCGGAACAGGTTCACGTCGTCGACGTTCGCCGTCGTGCGGCTCCTGAAGATCATCAGAAGGATGGCCAGACCCACCACGACTTCAGCTGCTGCGACAACCAGCACGAAAAACACGACTACCTGCCCGTCGATGGCGCCCTGCATGCGCGCGAACGTCACGAAGATCAGGTTCACCGCATTCAGCATCAGCTCGACGAACATGAAGATGACGATCGCGTTCCGTCTGACGAGGACGCCGATCACGCCGATGGTGAACATCAGGCCCCCAAGAGAGAGGAAGAAGCCCGGCGCTACATGCGTCACGCCGCCACCTCTTCGGCATCACGCGTCTCCGGGGCTTCGCGTTCGATCGCGCCCATACGGCGAGCGAGGACCATCACGCCGACGACGGCCACGACTAGAAGCACCGAGGTCACTTCGAACGGCAACAGATAGCCGCTGAACAACGCCCGTGCGATCGAGGTGACGTTGCCGGGGTTCTGGTTGTTCGCGATCAGTTGGCCTGGATTGGCGTTGTCGGACGCGGTCAAAGAGATGCCTTTGA
>JALZGD010000029.1:0-10960 GCA_030861205.1 Actinomycetota bacterium | reverse complement strand
ATGATCTCGCCGGCGAGCACCGTACCGAGCGCGACCGCGATCTGACGCTGGCCTTTGAGCGGCTCGACGAGCGCCTCTCGTTGATCGACACCGAGCAGCATGATGACGAACAGGAACAGCACCATGATGGCCCCGGCGTAGACGATGATCTGCACGACTGCAAGAAAGAAAGCACCTTCGAGGAGAAACGCGATCGCAAGCGCTATCTGGGCAGCCACTAGGAACAGCGCGACGTGTACTGCATTGGGAGCGAAGAGCATCGCTATCGACGCTCCGAGCGCCATGACGAACATGATCCCGAAGACGACGATGTCGATCACGCGCGACCTCCATCGGGATGGACGACGCCGGCTTCATGTTCGGCATCCGAGAACCCGCGTTCCGCGGGCACGACCTTCTTGGTATCCCAATGCCTCACGATGGGGGCGTCGACGATCAACTGCTCCTTCGTATAAATGAGGTCTTCGCGGCTATCGGCCGACAGCTCGTATTCGGTGGTCATCAACAGAGCTTCAGTGGGACAAGCCTCGACACACAGCCCGCAGAAGATGCAACGCAGGTAGTTGATCTGGTAGATCTGCGCGTAACGCTCACCCGGCGAGAAGCGCGCTTCCGGCGTGTTCTCGGCTCCCACGACCTGGATCGCATCTGCCGGGCACGCCCCCGCGCAGAGTTCGCAACCGATGCATTTCTCCAGCCCATCCGGGTGACGATCCAGGATGTGGCGTCCCTTGTATCGCGGGAATGGGTCGCGACGGACTTCCGGATACGCGACCGTGTCCTTGCGCTTGAAGACGTTCTTTATGACCGTCCTCATCCCGGTGAGGATCTCAGGCAACGCCACTACGGACCCTCCTCGGTCTCATTGCATCCGTGAGTCGGGGATCGCCGCGTCCGATCCACAGGAGCACGACCAAGAACAGCGCGGCAAAAGCGCCGAGACGAACGCCCCGCGAGATCCCGGCCGTGTTGACGACCGCAGTCACAGCGATCCACCCGAGAGCTGCGGGGATCAATCGTTTCCAGCCGAGCCACATCAGACGGTCGTACCTGAGACGCGGCAGTGTCGCTCTCAGCCAGATGAACAGGTAGACGAAGATCGAGGTCTTCAGCACGAACCACACGATCGGCCACAACCACTCGATCACATCGGGGGCCGGGCCGTGCCAACCGCCGAAGAACAACGTCACAGCGGCCGCGGAGACGACAACAACGTGGATGTACTCGCCCAAGAAGAACATCGCGAACCGGATCCCCGAGTACTCGGTGTGGAACCCCGCGACCAATTCGGTCTCGGCCTCGGGCAGGTCGAAAGGCGCCCGGTTCGTCTCGGCGATGCCGGCCACTAGGAAGATGAAGAAAGCAGGCCACTGCGACCAGATGTACCAGCGCGGAGCGAACCTGAAGAAATGGGATATCTGCTCGAGTACCGGGATCCCGTTGAAGAAGGTCACCTTTTGAACCGCCCCCGCTTGAGCCGCAACGACGTCGACCGGGTTCAGCGAGTGAGCGACTAGGACGATGGGGACCAACGACAACCCCATGGCGATCTCGTACGAGATCAGCTGCGCGCTCGAGCGAACGCCACCAAGCAACGGGTACTTCGACCCAGACGCCCAGCCTGCGAGCACGATTCCGTAGACGCCAATGGACCCCATCGCTAGGAAGAACAGGATGCCGACGTTCAGGTTCGCGACGACCAGGTCTATCCGATCGTGCGCGATCGTCACGTGATCTCCGAAGGGGATGACGGCGAAAGCGAGGAACGCCGGAACCATCGCCGCCACGGGTGCGATCGCGTAGGTCCAGCGATCGGCAAGCCCGGGTCTGAAGTCTTCCTTGAAGAACAGCTTCACACCATCCGCGAGCGTCTGCATGATCCCGTACGGCCCCCAGCGGTTCGGACCGATGCGCGCTTGCATATCGGCGATGACTTTGCGTTCGGCCCACACGGTGACGACCGTCACCAGGAGCAGAGCGACGAAAGCGATGACCACCTTCGCCAGAGAGATCAGGATCACGGCGGTAAAGCTCATGCCTTGCGCACCTCGACCCGCGGCTCTTTGGATCCGATCAGTGTGTTGGCGCGGAAGCCCGGTTGGTCGAAGGGGACGAAGGCCGCCCCTTCGGCGATGTCGCCGACGACGGCCTTGAGCCGCACTTGCACGCCGTTGCCCTCGACAACGACCTCGTCGCCGTCGGCGATCTGACGCGCTGCGGCGTCCGTCGCATTGAGTTCTACGAATGGGCGTTTGGCGATCCTGTGAAGCGCACGCGAGCGCGACACCATGGCTCCCGAGTCGTAGATGAACCGTCCCGTGTACAACGCGAGCCCCTCACCCGTGACGAGACGGTGACCGTTAGACGCCGGACCGGTCAGAACCGGTTCGCCTGGGACAGATGGAACCGTTCCGGGACGTTCGCGTGCTTCGTATGCGCGCAACTCCCACGACAGCGGCCAGTTCTGGCCCGTCTGGAATGGCGCACCTGCTCGATATCCCTTCGGATAACGAGCGCCGGGTCCGACGATCATGGCGCGGCCATCGGTCGGATCCGTTTGCCAAGGCGTCTCGTGCAGGGGGGTCGCCGGTGCGTCGAGCGGATCTCCACGCAACGCGTCGATATCGACCTCGGCGTGTGACTTCAGCTTGCCGATCTCCTTCCACACGTCGCGCAGATCGCTCCATCCCCACGACGTCCCCATGCGCTCCGCCAGCGCGACGCAGATCGCCCAGGGCTCACGCGTCGCGCCGCGAGCCGGAACCACCGGTTCGAGCTTCTGGATACGTCTCTCGAGGTTCGTGAACGTCCCCTCGCGTTCCGCGTAGGCGACGCTCGGCAAGACGACATCCGCGCGCGTAGCGGACTCGGTCGCGAACATCTCGATGGCGACGACGAAGGTGTCACTCTCGAGGGCTCGCAAAGCCAGCTCGGCATCGGGAAAGTCCGCGATCGGATCGGCGCCTACGAGCACCAACGCATCGAGCTCGCCCGCTGCCGCGGCTTCGAGGATCGCGCGGGTGTCTTTGCCACCCGACTCGATCACTTCGTAGCCGGGGGCCAAGAACGGGTGCAATCCCATGTCCAATGCGCCCTGCGATCCCGCATGAGGGACACACATCAACAACCCTGCCCCCAGCGAGCGCGCGAGCTCGATAGAGGCACCTGCAACCGCAGCCTCGTCGCGTCCAGGAGACGCGGATCCCCAGCAGACAACAGCCGGCGAGCCGATGTCCGAGCTGACCTCGTGTTGCGGATTGCCGAGGGCCGCGATCGCCGCCGCCTCGCCTTGTGCCTCGCAGCGGATGACATGCGTAGCGAACGCATCCAGTGAGATTGCTCGAGGCGAAACGACGATCAATTTCGCATTGTTCTCGAGGACCGCTTTGCGCAGACGAAGGAACAGCACGGGTAGCGTCTCCTTGGGATCGCCCGCGGCCCAGACGATCGTGCGCGCTGCGTCGAGATCGTCGAGTGTCGCCGACGAACCTGCCGCACCATGCAGCCGAAGCGCGAGCTCGTACGGAGCGCCGGCGTCTTGGATACGGGAATCGACGTGCGGTGTTCCGACGACATCGCGTGCAAGCCGCGCCACGGCGAAACAGTCCTCTGTCGTGAGATGACCGCCCGCGATGACCGCGACCTTGTCTTTGCCGCCGAGTTTTGCAGCGGTCAGGTCGAGTGCTTCGGACCACTGGGCGTGGCGGAACTCATCGCCGTCGCGCACCAAAGGCGTCGTGATCCGCTCATCCGAGTCGACGTAGTGATAGCCGAAGCGGCCCTTGTCGCAGATCCAGAAGTCATTCACGTGCTCGTTCGGGAGCGCCTGACAGCGGACCAGCTTCTCGGCCCTCGTCTCGTTCGTAAGGGGGCAGCCGACCGAGCAGTAGGCGCACACGCTCGGCGCCGATTGGAGATCCCAAGGCCGCGCGACGAACCGATAGGGCTTCGAGAGCAGCGCGCCTACAGGACAGATCTGGATCGTGTTGCCCGAGAAGTAGCTATCGAAAGGCTCGTCGGAGAACGTCAGGATCTGCGTCCCCGCCCCACGGTCGACAAGCTGTATGAATCGATCGCCCGAGACCTCGTCGCAGAAGCGTACGCAGCGCCAGCAAAGAACGCACCGCTCTCTGTCGAGGACCACGAGGTCCGAGATCTCGAGAGCTTTCTCGTACGTGCGCTTCGGCTCGATGTAACGACTAGAGCCCGGCCCGTGTCGGTATGTCTGGTCCTGCAACGGGCACTCACCGGCTCGGTCGCAGATCGGGCAATCGAGCGGATGGTTGATCAAAAGGAACTCGAGCATGCCGCGCTGCGCGTCCACAGCCTGCTCGTCGACCGTGTTCACGTTCATCCCGTCCGCTACCGGCGTCGCGCACGCGGGAAGCAGCTTGTTCTGACCTTCGACCTTCACAAGGCACATCCGGCAGACCGCCACGGACTTCATGCCGGGGTGGTAGCAGAAGCGAGGCACGAACACATTCAGTTCCTCGGCCACATCGATGAGCAACCGCCCGGGCTCGGCCTCGGTCGTGAGCCCGTTGATCGTGACGGACACCTTGCCGTTATCGCTCACGGCATGTCCGAATCACTCGAGATGCCCGCAGATGGTTGTGCTTCGATGCCGGCGTCGCCCAGACCGAGTCCGGACGAACGTGCGCCTACGAGTTGCCTGAAGTCACCGTCGAAAGGACACCGTCCCTCGTCGACATGACGCTGAAACTCATCGGTGAATTCCTTGACGTTGGAACGCAGCGCCCACGACGCGGCATCGCCGAGTGGGCAGAACGAACGACCGTCGATGCCGTTCGCGATGTCGAGCAACAGGTCCATGTCTTCGGAGCGGCCATCGCCATGCTCGATGCGTTCGAGAACCTTGACTGCCCACCACGTTCCTTCGCGGCAGGGGGTGCACTTCCCGCATGATTCGTGTTCGAAGAACTCGAGCGTCACGAGTGCATTGCGCACCATGCACGTGGTGTCGTCCATGAACACGACCGCCCCCGAACCGAGCATCGTGCCCGCGTCCTTCAGAGATTCGAAATCCATCTTGACGTTGGTGTCCGTCAGCAGCGGCGCGCTTGCGCCTCCCGGGATGATCGCTTTAACGGGCCGGCCGTCTCGCATGCCACCGGCAAGCTCCAACAGGTCGCCCAGCGGGATCCCCAGCGGTACCTCGTAATTGCGCGGCGCATTGACGTGCCCCGAGACCGAGATGATCTTGGTTCCGGGAGATTTCTCGGTGCCCCACTGTCGCAACCAATCTGCCCCGTTCTTGAGCAGCGATGGCAGCGTCGAGAGAGTTTCCGTGTTGTTCACGACCGTGGGTTGCCCGTACAAGCCCTTCACGGCCGGGAACGGTGGGCGCAACCTCGGCTGTCCTCGATACCCCTCGAGCGAATCAAGCAGCGCGCTCTCTTCGCCGCAGATGTACGCGCCGGCTCCGCGATGGAGCACGATGTCGAAGTCGAAGCTCGATCCGAAGATGCCGCGCCCCAAGAACCCTCTCTCGTACGCGTCGCGGATCGCCCGATCGAGCCGCCGTGATCCCAGGGCGAATTCGCCGCGGCAATAGATGAACGCTTTCTCGGCACCGACCGCCCACGCCGCGATCGTGATGCCTTCAATCAATTGGTGAGGATCACCTTCGGCGAGCTCACGATCTTTGAATGTGCCCGGCTCACCTTCGTCGTGGTTCACGACGACGTAGCGTGGAAAGACGTCCTTCGGCACGAACGACCACTTCATCCCCGTTGGGAACCCGGCGCCACCACGGCCGCGCAGCCCCGACGCCTTGACGAGCTCGGCGACTTCATCCGGAGTCATGTCGCGTACCGCGGTGCGTGCCGACTCGTACCCACCGTCGTCGAGGACGCGTTCGATCGACCACGAGTCTTCGGGATAGGACCTCAATCGACGAGTAGTGACCAGTGCTTCTTCAGCCATCCATGTCTCCGGTTTCCGGCCTCGGACGGAATCCAGGAGCGCTATCCGGCCGAGGTGTTTCGCCACCCAGCAGACGGGCGGTGTGATCACCGGCAGTGCCCGGCAAGCGGGCGCCGGCGAGCGCCGTCTCGTGCGCGATCTCGCGCGATGTCTTGACGACTTCTCCGCGAACGCTCGTTACTTGGTCCCCGCGCTCGAGACGATCGACGAGCTCGCGTGCTTCGTCTGGAGTCACCTTGTAGAAATCTTCGTAGTTGACCTGCAGACTCGGCGCGCCGTCGCAAGTCGCTAGACATTCCGCGGCTTCGAGAGTGAACTTTCCGTCGGCAGTCGTCTCGCCGGCCGCGATGCCCAACCTCTCCTCGAACGCAGTCATCACCTTGCGACCGCCCATGTGGGTGCACGAAAGGTTTCGGCACACCGAGATCAGGTACGTGCCCTGCGGCCGCTTCTTCAGCATCGTGTAGAAGCTCGCCGACGACAACACGTGTGCCGGCGTGACGTCCAGCAACTGAGCAACGTCCCTCATGCCGGCTTCGGTGACGTAGCCCTCGACGGACTGGACGAGCTGAAGCAGCGGAAGCATCGCGGAATGCTTGTTCGGGTACTTGGAGATGATCGCGCGCGCCTCATCCAGACGAGATCCCTCTAAAACTTCTAAGGTCACCTATCAACACCGCCCATGATCGGGTCGACGCTCGCGATCGATGCGATCAGGTCCGCAACTAGACCGCCCGTCACCATCGGCGCGAGCGATTGCAGATTCACGAACGACGGGTCGCGCACGTGGCAGCGATAGGGCGAGGTGCCCCCGTCGCTCACGACGTACGCACCGAGCTCACCTCGCGGCGACTCAACCGCTCTGTACGCCTCGCCGGCAGGTACCGCGTATCCCTGCGTCATCAGCTTGAAGTGATGGATCACCGCCTCCATCGAACGATTCAGCTCGCGTCGTGGAGGTGGGGTCAGCTTCGGGTCCATGTTCCGGAAATCACCACCGGGCATCTTCTCCTTCAGCTGTTCGATGATCTTTACCGATTCCTTCATCTCCGCGACGCGCACTTCGTAGCGCGCGTAGACATCACCGGCGGTGCGAATCGGAACGTCGAACTCGACATCTGCATACGCCTCATAGGGCATGTCGCGTCGCAGGTCCCAGTCGATGCCCGTTGCCCGAGCAACCGGGCCGGTTGCACCCACCGCGCGCGCGTCGTTGCGCGTCAGCGTGCCAACGCCCTTCGTTCGCTCGAGGAAGATGGGATTCTCGGACAAGAGCGACTCGTACTCGGCGATGCGCTTCGGCATCACGTTCGTTATCGCGTCGACGGCTCGTTGCCACCCCTCGGGGAGGTCTTCCCACACGCCGCCGGGGATGATGTAACCGTTGTTCATCCTCAAACCGGTCACCATCTCGAAGAAGTCGAGGATCATCTCGCGCTCTCGGAACCCGTAGAACATCGCCGAGATCGCGCCCATATCGAGTCCCTGCGTGCCGAACCACACGAGGTGGGAAGACAGTCGATTGATCTCGACCATCATGGTCCGGATGTAACGACCCCTCTCGGGGACTTCGACTCCGAGGAGCGCTTCCACCGCGAGCGAGTACGCCTGTTCGTTGAAAAGTTGAGACAGGTAATCCATGCGCGTGACGATCGTCACGGCCCCCCGCCAGTTCTGGTCCTCGCACTCCTTCTCCATCCCCGTGTGCAGGTAACCGATGATCGGCATGCATCCCACGACGCTCTCCCCGTCGAGTTCGAGCATCAGCCGAAGGACGCCGTGCGTCGACGGATGGACGGGTCCCATGTTGATGACCATGCGATTGTCGTCGTCCATCGATTCGACGAAGGCTCCTTCGCCTCCGCGCTCGATCAGATCGACGATCCGTTCCGCAGCGATGCTCACGTGACTTCTTCGCTGCGCGCCAGCTGACCGAGTCGATCGACGTCGGCTTGCGCTTCCTGTGTGTCGGGGGCCTGTCCCGGCGCGTCGATCTGCAACATCGGTTGCGGGATGAACTGCAGTGGCACTTTTCCGACCCCGTAGTCCTTGCGCAGCGGATGGCCCTCCCATTCGTCGGGCATCAAGATGCGGCGCATGTTCGGGTGTCCTTCGAACTCGATACCGAACATGTCGTAGGCCTCGCGCTCCATGAAATTGACCGTGGGCCACACGTCGACGACCGACGGGACTGTCGGGGGATCACCTTCGGCAATCACGTGGATCGTCTGCCGCGCCCGTTCGCTCTCGCTCAAGAGTTGAACAACGATCTCGAAGCGGCCGGCATCGTTGTGCAGCCCTACGCGATCGACTCCGCACAGATCGACGCACCCCCACCCGCTTTGCTTTAGCGAGATCGCCGCGTCGCGCCATTCTTTAGCGGACAACACTTGAGCTTCGTCCGGCCGCGCGGACTGATCTTCTACGGAGACGTTCATCCGGCGACGCGCTCTGTGGTGTATTCGCCGCGCATGATGCGCTCGTGCAAGAGCATGATGCCGTCGATGAGCATCTCGGGCCGAGGGGGACACCCGGGGACGTAGATGTCTACGGGCACGATCTGATCCACACCCTGCACAAGCGCGTAGTTGTTGAAAACTCCGCCGGTCGATGCGCAAGCCCCCATAGAGATGACCCACTTGGGCTCCGTCATCTGGTCGTAGATCTGTCGAAGAACCGGCGCCATCTTCTGCGACACGCGGCCGGCAACGATCATCAGATCGGACTGCCTCGGAGATGCCGAGAATCGCTCCATGCCGAACCGCGCCAGATCGTGGCGCGGCATCGTCGTCGCCATCATCTCGATCGCGCAACACGCGAGCCCGAACGTGGCCGGCCACAGCGAGGACTTGCGTGCCCAGTTCACCAGCTTGTCGAGCTGCGTGGTGATGAAGTTGGACCCCGCGGTGTCGCTTATTCCGCCCACTCGAGACCCCCACGCTTCCAGACGTATACGTACGCGGCGAGCAACAACGCCACGAAAGTGCCCATCTCGAGGAGCCCGAAGATCCTCAACTCGTCGTAAATGACCGCCCACGGGTACAGGAAGACCGTTTCGATATCGAACAAGATGAACAACATCGCGACGAGATAGAACTTCACCGGGAAGCGCTCACGTTCGATGTCGCCTTCGGGGACGATCCCACACTCGTACGGCTCGAGCTTTGCGCGTGTCCAATAACGAGGTGCGAGCTTCGATGCTCCGATCATCGAGCCGACGGCAAACAACGTCGAAAGGACGACAAGGAAGAGGATCGGCAGGTACGCGGGAAGGGTCATGCTTTTACCCGGGCCAGCCTCTTCATGGCCTTGATGCCTAGCTGTTCGGCGGACTCGGCATGTGCATCTTCGAGGTTGCACATCATCGTGAACGCGAAGCTCATGACCGATTTCGATTGCATCCCCATGGAGACGAGTTTCTCCATGACGGCGGGATGGCCGATCGTCTTCACGAACCTGCGGCCGAGTCGGTAATAGGCGCCATATGTGTCCTCGAGCTCCTGCGTGTAGTCGGGCAGCGACACCGACGACCCGGCGCGCAGTGCGTCGTCGAGATGGCGCGCGGCCATGCGGCCCGTTTCGTAGCCGTACGCGATCCCCTCGCCGTTACAGGGATTGATCATCCCGGCGGCGTCGCCCACAAGGACGAACCCCGGCCCGTGCGCGGGCCACACGCTTCCTCCCATGAACAAACGCCCGGCGCGCGGCTTCGAGACTGCCGTCTGCTCGCTGATTCCCCATTCCTTGGGGACCGAGTTGATGAAGGCGCGCTGTAACGCATGCAGATTCACCTGACCCCAGTGATCGGAGGTGGAGAGAAGCCCGACCCCGGCATTGACCGTGCCGTCGCCGACGGGAAACACCCACCCGTACCCCGGCAAGGCGTCACCGTCAGCGCGCACGTCGAGGTAAGCCTCGAACCATCCAGAGTGCTCCATCGGCGAATCGAAGTACTGGCGGATCGCAAACCCCATGGGGTATTCCTGATCGCGCACGCGGCCCAGGGACCGTGCGAACTTGGTGGCGGCTCCTTCGGCGCACACGACCCACTTGGCGTGGATCGTTTCGTCTTCGCCGTCGCGCTTCGCGACGAAGCCCGACATCACGCCACGATCGAATAGCGGCTCGACGGCCTGCGTGTGATACAGAACCTTCGCCCCGGCCCTCTCAGCATTGTCGAGAACAACTTTGTCGAGGTCTTTGCGCGGCTTTACTAATCCGTAGTTGACCCACTTCTCGAGCTTCGGGAAGGGAAGCTCGAGAGTCTTCCCGGCTGCGTGAACGCGCAAGCCGTCGACGGGCTCCCACGACCGCAGCTCGTCGCCCAACCCCATCTCGTGAAGTTGCTTGATCGCACGTGGTGTCACACCGTCCCCGCACGTCTTTTCACGCGGGAATGTCTTCTTCTCACAGACGACTACGGAATGACCTCGGGTGGCGAGGTAATGGGCGGCCGCTGCACCGGAGGGCCCTCCGCCCACGATGGCGACGTCGAATTCCGTCGGCACGACGGCCCTCCCTTCGAACGCGGCTCGAGCTTGTGAAAAATTTCACGAGCGCCGGAAGCAGTCTATTACCTGCCCCCGCCCTACTTGACCGTGAGCGTTCCGTTCATCGACGTCGGGTGGTACTGGCACTCGAAGTAGTAGGTGCCTTTGTCGAGCTTCGGAAGCGATAGCTCGACGGTCTGGTTCGCACTGACATCCGGGCTCTTGTACAGCTGGTCCTTCGCGGACTTGTCCTTGAAGATCGCGAAGTTGTGGATGGTCGAGTCCTGGTTCACGAACGAGAGCTTGCCGCCATCGGCCGGGACGGTGAGATCGGACGTGTCGAACGCCACGTTGTGCGCGGTGATCGATAGGCCGCCGCCGCTCGCGGCAGGGGCGCTAGCCGGAGCCTCGCCTGCACTCGAAGCAGATGCCGTCGAATTGTTGTTGTTGTTCACGAGGAGCACGACGACAACGATCGGGATGATCAGGTAAAAGACGGCGA
Organism: Actinomycetota bacterium; assembly: GCA_030861205.1. Taxonomy (GTDB): domain Bacteria; phylum Actinomycetota; class CADDZG01; order CADDZG01; family WHSQ01; genus JALZGD01. The sequence continues at coordinate 22 of JALZGD010000029.1, read as the reverse complement.
GCCAGGGAGCGCGCGGCCGGCC
>JALZGD010000028.1:13784-14434 GCA_030861205.1 Actinomycetota bacterium | reverse complement strand
GAGCGCCTCCGAGGAGTATCAACGCTCCGTCCGTTATCTCTTTGCCCGGCATGTGACCCGCTCGCAACGTCTCGTGGATCCGCCTCCACGTCGCCATGCCCTCACGTTTCAAGAGCCATCCGCCGAGCACCGAAAGAGCGATGAGAAGAACGAGTGTGTCGATCAAGCCGATGAGATGTGCGACCTGTACGACGACGTAGAGCTCGGCGATAGGAACAGCGATCAGCAGGACGACAAGAGCGGGGAGCATTTCGGTGGTAAGAGTAGGCGGTGCGCACGCATACGACTCTCAGAACGCTCGATTTCGACGAAGCGTTACATCACGCCGGCTCGACCGGCGCGTTCGTAGACCTCAGGCCCATCGACGAATACCTGGACGTGCACATCCCAGGTTCGATCCCTCTCTTGTACGAACGCGGGCCGGGTATGGCGTCTCGCGCTCGCGACTGCGTCCCGTTGGATCTCGAGCTCGTCATCGATCAACCATCGGGCATGACCGATGACGATGTCGCGAACGCGGCTGGTGCGCTCCGAGGGAAGGGGTTCGCCGTTCCCGGGAAGGTCGTCGACGCCATCAACCGATGGGCGAGAGCGCGATCGGCTCCGGCGTCAACCGAGATCCTGGAAGGTCCCGAGCAGCCCGACGGCAC
>JALZGD010000028.1:0-13774 GCA_030861205.1 Actinomycetota bacterium | reverse complement strand
ACCGTGCTGTCTGTCGGCGACCCGGGCGCGCAACCCGTGCCCCAATCGTTGAACATCCCCGTCGAGAAACTGTGGTCGCGGATCGACGAGGTCCGGCCTTCGTCACGGGTAACGGTCATCGCCGGCTTCGGCGTGCGCGCCGCGCTTGCAGTCGGGATCCTCGAACGGCACGGTTTCGCCGACATAGCGGTGTGGAAGCCGCGCCGGCCCGGAAGCTAGTCCTCTTCGAGACCTTTCGCGATCAAGAAGCCGCGGGCACGCTCGCATAAGGGATAGCGGGAGACGAGCCGCCAGAACTCAGCGGAGTGGTCGGGGATCTTGAGATGGGCCAGCTCGTGGACGATCACGTAATCGCGCACCCACGTCGGGTAGTCGGCAAGAACGATCGATAGCCGGATCGACCCCTCCTCTGGAGCGCACCACCCCCAGCGAGACCTCTGCGAGTGGACCCACGCGATGTCTTTCGCTCTGATTCCATCGAGGAATCGATCTCCGAGCTCCCGAGCCTTCGCCTGCAGGGCGCCATCCTCGTTCAGCCGGTCCCTCCGGCGACGTTCGGCCATGCGGTGGGCCATCTTCTTCACCCACTGCTGCTCGTCGGCTCGGGACATCCGATCGGGAACCGAGACGACGAGCACCTCGCCGACGATCTCGGCCGAGATGGTCTTCTTGCGTTTGGCGCTGCGGCGGACCTCGACCCGGGTGAACTCGTCCTCGAGGCCCGGGACGTCCAACGGGAGCCGGTTCATCGCCACGGCGCCATCCTAGGGGCGAGGCGGGGCCTCTCAGTGGTTTGTATCCGAGGCACAACGGACCGTCCCTTGTTCTGGTACCTGCAGGCGCTTGTGAAAAGACTCACAAGGGGGAGAATCTGTCTTGTACACAAAAGGTTCACTTCATCGGGCCCCCTCCGTTTATCCGCCCATCCCCCCCGGCGGAGGGGGCCTGCTTTCTTTCTCTTACAGACCGAGCATGAACTGCAGCATGCGCAAGGCGTCGCTGACGTGACTCTCGGCAAAACCGATCGCGCGCCCTGCGTCTGGCCCGAACGCGTCCCAACTCGTCTCGCACGACGGGGGCCCGTCTCTAAGGAAGTCGTATGCGACAGCGCGCGCGGCACCCGAGCTAAGGATCGCGTTGTGCGGATTCGCAGACAACACGGGTGGGACGACGCGGCTGTAGTGCCCCGGCCACACCGCGCGGTCCGCAGGCACGACGGGATCGTCGGGGATCGCGAGGGCGAGCGTCCGCGTTCCGAGCTCGACATCCTGTTGCGACAGTGCCGTCATCAATGTCGACCCGGGGGCGAGCTCGCGCACCGCGGCGCTACGCGGGTCCGGGATGCCGACGCCGAGGTTGCGGGCACCATCTATCGCCGCAAGCACGCCCCTCCCCAGCGAGAACCGTTCCAGACGTGGAGGGTTCGACGCGAACGGCGCGCCCGAATGGGGGCTCGAAAACGTCACGAAGTGATCGATCCGTGGCAACCCCGCGTCGCCCCCGTATTTGGTCAGGAAGTCGCGCGCGACGATGCCGCCCTGCGAGTGCGCGATCACATCGACGTCCTTTCCGGGGTAGAGCCTCCCGATGCGCTCGATCAAAGAGCGGAGTCGCGCAGCTGCCAGGTCGAGGTCCTCGAACGAGTCGTTAACCGAGTAGGGCTCGTGCATGAAGACGCCGCGCGCGCCGCGGTACGAGTAGGGAAAGATTCTCCGGTCTGAAAAGCCGAGTTGCTCGGCCCCCGCGGCGTACATCGCCGCCGAGATGCTTCCGCGCGTGTGACTTCCGATCCCCGCGACCTCGACGACGAGGTTGTCGTTCGGGGCGGGTGGATCTACGCCGGGATCTTCGACACGCTCGCAGTCGGGGGCCGCGGATGCAAAGCTCCCCGGCCCCCGGAAGCCGTCCCAGAACGCGCGCGGCGGCGCAGCGTTGGGCGGTTGCCACACGACGGGAGCGAGGTGCAGCGCCTCGGAGATGTCCTGCTCGGTGAGATACGGCTGCGGGTCGACGTATTCGCCGTGGAGCTTGACGCCGAAGTGAAGACCCTCCCCCGCGCCCGCGTGGCTTTCTTCCGCGGTGCCGATCAACGAGCCCGCTTGGACGACCTCTCCTTTCGAAACGACGACCGAGGAAAGGGACGAGTACGTCGTCTCGAGGCCACCCTCGTGCCGGATCGTCACCGCGACAGTCCCGGCGACGGGCCCGGCAAACGTCACCTTGCCGGGCGCGGCAGCTACCACTTGCGTTTCCGGGGCCGCCGTGAAGTCGATCCCTCTGTGACCTGGCCCGAACGCACCGGCGGGCGGCTCGAAGCCGCGCTCGATCGCTCCATAGACGGGGGGTCGCAACATCGGCACTGCTGCATGCGCGGGCGGACAACCGAGGATCGGGAGCACGACCACTCCGACGAGCAGGCAGCGACGCATCGCCGCACCCCACCGCGAACCGGTCCGACGCGCAGTTAGTCAACTCACAACTAAGTGCGGGTGATGCGGGTTCCTTTCCTTCCCTGCAGCGCGTCGAGCGCATCGTCGATGGCGGCGATCGTCCCCGGTCCGTCGGTCGCCTCCGCGAAACGGCACGCTGCTTCGACCTTCGGACCCATGCTCCCGGCAGCGAACTCGCCGGCCGCTAGGAACTCGCGCGCGTTCTCGACCGACACCTCCGCCAGAGGTCGCTCGTCCGGGGTCCCGAAGCGCAAGCGGACGGAATCGATGTCGGTGAGGATCAGCAACGCGTCAGCCCTCAGGTCGATCGCAAGCAATGCCGACGCGAGATCCTTGTCGACCACCGCAGCGATGCCTTTGAGCCCACCGTCTCCTGTCTGAACGACCGGAACGCCTCCTCCGCCTGCCGCGATGACCATGACGCCGTCGCCGACGAGAGCCTCGATCGCCGCTGCTTCGACGATCTCTTTAGGGTCCGGAGACGCGACGACTCGCCGCCACCCACCGCGTCGCCGATCCTCGACCAACGCCCATCCTCGGGAACGCAGCTCGAGCACCCGGTCTTCTTCGATGATCTCCCCGACGGGCTTACTGGGCGAGTCGAACGCCGGGTCGTCGTGGGCTACGAGAACCTGGGTCACTAACGACACGACGACCGCCGGGATGTTGGCTGCCGTGAACGCGTTCGCCAAGCACTGCTGCAGCATGTAACCCATTCCGCCTTCTGTGTCGGCGACGCAGACGTCAAGCGGCAATAACGGAACGCCCCCATCCTCGTAAGCGAGCTCACTGCGATAGAGGTGGTTTCCGACTTGCGGGCCATTGCCGTGCGTCACTACCAAACGCCACCCTGCGACGGCGATGGCAGCCAGCACGTCGGCGGTACGCGCGGTTCTAGCGAAATCGGACTCGACCGAGTCGTCGCCGTGAGGATCCTGCATCGCATTGCCGCCGAGCGCGACGACGACCAGCGGCGCGTCGGACGTTTGGGCCAACGACTACAGCTCTGTCGTGCCGCTAGATCACGCCGTGCACGAAGTACCAGACGAAGACGCCCGCAACGATGACGAGAAGCGGATGAACGTCGCGCCATCTGCCGCGAAGGATCGCGATGACGACGTACGACACGAACCCCGCCCCCACTCCATTGGTGATGCTGAACGTGAACGGCATCAACGAGATCGTTAGCAAGGCCGGGATACCGATGCCGGGATCGGCCCAGTCGATGTCCTTGACCAGCGTCGTCATGAAGTACCCGACGATGACCAACACGGGCGCCGTCGCTTCGGGCGGGATGACGCCCGCTATCGGCGAGATGAAGAGCGCAGCCAGGAAAAGGACGCCGGTTACGACCGCCGTCAGGCCCGTCCGGCCCCCTTCGGCGACGCCCGCCGCGCTCTCGATGAAAGTCGTGTTCGACGACGCCGATGCGGCGCCGCCCGCGGCCGCGGCCAAGGAGTCCACGAGCAGAACTCGCTGTATGCCCGGGAGCCTGCCGTTCTCGTCGAGCAACCCCGCTTCTCCACCGATACCAACCACGGTCCCCATCGTGTCGAAGAAGTCCGACAACATGACAGCGAGGATGACGGCGATCGCGCTTGCCACGCCGAGAACGTGGAACACGTTGAACGAGAAGTTCCCCACTAGACCGAAGTCGGGTGACGCAAAGATTTTGTGGGGCAACGCCGCGATGCCATCCTGCCAGATCTTCAAGTGCTTCGCCTCGTTGATGATCGTCGCGACGATCGTGGACGTCACGATGCTGATGAGCAACGCGCCGCGGACGCGTCGTGCGACCAGTGCTGCGGTTATCACCAAGCCGAGAACGAAAACGAAGATCCCCCAGTGACGAAGGTTCGGGTTTAGGGCGACCACCGTCGGGGCGGCTTCGGCGCACGATGCCGACTTGACCTGTCCGCAGACGATGCCGGCGTTCACAAATCCGATCAGGGCGATGAACAAACCGATCCCGATCCCGATCGCCTTCTTGAGGTCAAGCGGGATCGCATTGAGCACCGCCTCGCGGAAGCCGGTCAGCACCAACACGGTGATCGCCAGGCCTTCGATAACGATCACGCCCATCGCTTCGGGCCACGTCAGCCCCCTGCCGAGTACGAGTGTGAACGCTACAAATGCGTTCAAACCAAGACCGGCGGCGAGAGCGAACGGGTAATTAGCCCACAGTCCCATCGCCAGCGTCATGACGCCTGCGACGAGGGCCGTGACGGTCAGCACCTGAGGGAATGCAAGGGTCGTGTGCGACCGATCCGCGAGGTTCCCGAGGATCGACGGATTGACGAACAGGATGTAGGCCATCGTGAGCCACGTGGCCACACCCGCCACCACCTCGGTCCGCACCGTGGATCTGCGGTCTGAGATCTTGAAGAACGCGTCCAGCCCGGTTCGCCCGCCCGTCGTCGTCGCCACGTATCCCCCTTGATCGTCGCTAGTTCAGCGTTGCGACATACATATCAAGAGGCCCTGCGTCGCGACAGTCGTTCCGCTAAGACCGCGAAGAAAGCTCCTGCGAGAGCCCTACTTCTCGAACGACGCGCTTCCGGCCGACCCGACCACCTCTCCCTTGCTGTGCGATCCCTTGGGCTCGATGATCAACGTCCGGCGACCGCTCACCACCCGATCCTGTGTCTGGACGTCCTGGTCCTTGACCCGGGACCCCGTCAGCAGTGCTGCGGTCAAGTCGTTGTTGTGCGGCGCGTTCTGAAGTTGAGCGAGTAGCTCGTCGAACGACTTGGGGCGGTTTTCGCGGCCGCACCCTCGTCCGCCGAAGCACAGGAATCGGCTGCTGCGTGTACCGCCGGTGATCTGGATGCTTCCGCTGCGCACGCGCTTGTCGGGGACCTGGAGTGTCATGGGGACGACGCTATCTGCGGTCGAATCGTCGTCGTCCTTGAGGGTCACCTGCAAGGAGACAACATCGCCCGGAGCCACCCTCACGCGCTTACCCGTGCGGAACTCCGAGCCGTCGACGCTCCACTCGACGCGGCCGATCTTGTAGTAGTTGATGGCCTTCTGGACGGTGCCGCTCGCATCGATGCCCGTGAACGACACGCCTTCGAACCGGTTGTACTCGATCGAGTAGAGCTCACCGAGGAGCTCGTAGAACGAGACATACGGGATCCCGTATTCCGACGCAAAGATGTCGCTGCGATCTAACTCCCAGGGCGACCCGTCCTCGCGGGTCCCCTTGATCGTCCACGTGATTGCGGAGCTGCCTCCCGCTTCTTGATCGAAGACGACTGCAAGGTTCTCGACGAAGTGAAAGAACGCGATGTCGGGAAGGATGTCCGGGAGCAGCGCATCGGTTTCGCCCTGCCGGCTTTGGCCGTAGTCGGTGGCGGTGAAATCTGAAGTGATCGGGATTACTGGCGGCACCGCCCCAAGGTCGGCTCGGATCGCCGACAGGCGGTCCTGATCCACCGTCCCTATGGTGTCGGTGACGTTGGCGAGCTTGTAACTCCCGAAAGTCGGATCCGACACTATCGTGATCGCATTGGCGTTATTCGCCCCCAGGGTCGTCGGGCCACTAAAGAAGAACGGGTGTCCGAAGGCGACCGTCTTGCCGTCGCAATTGAACGTCGCCGTTCCGACGCCGGCCGCAGTTATGTCGCCGTACGAGAGTGCCGCCGCAAAGTTGTCACCTGGTTCTGGGGTCTCTCCGGGCGCCGTTGGATCGAGCGATGCCGACGAGCCCGCGTAGGGGATGAACGGGAGGTGGCTCCGATCGATCGCCGAGCTCAACTTGGCCATCGATTTCGCACCAAGCCCAGAGAAGCTCAGAGGTGTCTTCATCAGTTTGAAGTTCCCGATGGTCGATGGACGACGCTGGGTCGTGCGCGCAATGCGCTGTCGCATCGTCGCCGACGGCTGCGAAGTGCGCGCGTAGCCGTAGTAGTAATAGAAGCCCGAATGGCGCCCGGGCTCGGGCTTATCGGTGTACTGCAGGATCTTCTGCATGTCCTCCGCGGGCGTCAGTCCCGCGATAGAAGAGGCGCCATAGCTCAGCGAGTAAGAGATTGCTCCGACGAGGCGTCCGTCATCCAGGTAGACAGGCGATCCCGACATGCCGGCCCATACGCCCGACTCGTCGATCGACGGAGAAGACGTGTCGACGATGATGAGGTCCTTACCCGGAGCGATCCCGTCCTTCAGGACGCCGAGAAAATCGACGTGGAACATCTCCGGCTGGGTCCCCTTTGACACGGTGAGCCCGTAACCGGTCATGCCGTCATGGATGTCCGAGACCGGGGCGATCGTGGGGCAGTCGTTGCTCGCTCCTCGCGCACCGCTTGGGTACAACACTGATAGCGATGAAGTCGCGACGACGAGCGCGACCAGGATCCCGACCTTGCGGTTGACGATCGACACGATCCCCTCCTTATGACCCCTCGACAGTGAGGAGCCCACCCGGACGCCACAATAGTCGAGACTTATCCGGAAACTCGGCTCGACTGCCTCTTATGACGACGCGCCCGGGCAAAAGGTTGCAATCAACGGCACGCGTATTGTGGGGACATGACAACGGTCACGTTGATACCGGGCGACGGCATCGGCCCCGAGGTGTCCGCTGCAACACGACGGGTGGTGGACGCCCTCGACGCTGGGATCTCCTGGGACGTCCACGACGCAGGCGTGCCGGCCATCGAGACGCATGGGACACCGCTGCCTCCGCACGTCCTCGAATCGATCCGGTCAACAGGCGTCGCATTGAAAGGGCCCGTGACCACGCCCGTGGGAACCGGCTTCCGCTCGATCAATGTGGCGCTCAGGCAAGAGCTCGATCTGTACGCCAGCGTTCGACCGTGCCGACTGTATCCCGGCGTCCCGTCGCGCTTCGACGAGGTCGACCTCGTCATCATCCGGGAGAACACCGAAGACCTTTATGAAGGCATCGAGTTCGAGATGGGATCGCGTGAGATGCGCAAGCTGCGGGGGTATCTCTCGTGGAACTACGGATTCGAGATGTCGGCCGACACGGGAGCTTCCGTCAAGCCGATCTCGATATCAGCGACCCAGGCGATCGTCGATTTCGCGTTCGAGTTCGCCAAGCGGAATCGAAGGCGGAAGGTCACCCTCGGGCACAAGGCGAACATCATGCGGTTCTCGGACGGCGTGTGGCTCGACACCGGCCTCAAGCGCTCGCAGGATTACCGGGACGTGGGGTTCGAAGCGATCCAGGTCGACGAACTCGGGATGTGGCTCGCATGGCAACCCAACGACTACGACGTCATCGTTCTACCGAACCTGTACGGCGACATCATCTCGGACCTGTGCGCGGGCCTCATCGGGGGCCTCGGGTTCGCGCCGGGCATGAACTGGGGGAAGGATCACGCGGTGTTCGAGCCGACGCACGGATCTGCGCCGGACATCGCGGGAAAGGGCATCGCCAACCCCATCGCGATGATGCTGTCGGCAGTCTTGATGCTTCGGCATCTCGGCTTTCACGCGAAAGCGACCGCGCTCGAAAGCGCGATCGCTCAAACGCTTGCCAAAGGCGATGTCAAGACGGCCGACATGCAAGGAGTCACACGGCCCGCCCGCACCGAAGACGTCGCGGACGCGGTCGTCGCGGCGTTGGGCTAGATCTCTACTTTTTCTTCGCCATGAACATGTAGCTCACCGTCGCCTGCGGGGCACCTGCCCAGTTGCACGGGGCGATCTGGACCTTGGTGCCCTTCTTGAGGACGAGCTCCACCGCTTCTTCAGCCGCGGCCCCACCCGTTCCCTGGTCGTTCTCGCTCATCGCCAGCGGATGCACGCGGTCGCCGGCGGCGTTCAGGATGAACAGGTCCCAATCGCCCGTGAAGCCCTTCATCGATGCCATCAAGGTGCCGTTCGCGGGAGCAGTGAAATCGTGAGCGTCCCAGTTGACGCCCGACTGTCCGGCCAGGCAGCTCGGCTCGGCGATCCCTACGGGGTCCCCCCACGCGGCGAGCTTCGGGAACGGCAGAAGTGTCTCGTCGTAGGAGCCGCCGACGGGCTTGGCCTGCGCAGTCGTCGCGAAGACACCTGCAACGAGAAGCCCAACAAGGAGTGAAGTCATCGTCTTACGCATCATCCGCCTCCGGATCCATCGACCGATCGGGTTCTGACGTCTGGTTCGCCTCGCGACGCCCGCTTCCTGCAGGTTCGGCGTTCCCCGCTTCAGTGGGCGAGGACTAACGACCGTTTTGCTGGCATATCCACCACCGGGAGCTCGAGCCTCGTTCCCCTTGCGGTGACTCCGTCGACCGGTCCGTCGGCGAAACTCATCTCGCCCGCGGCCCCCGGCACCGCCCACACGGTGTTCGAGCCCTGGAGGATCAGCCCGATAGCGTGACCCTTCTTGAACGTGTAGTCCTGCGGCAGGAAAGTGACGACGCCGTGCACCCACCCCGTGGACGACTCCGCGTGCGACAAGCCATTCCTGTACGCAAGGTTCAAGAACCCTCGCTCGACCAGTTGAAGGGTCCCGTCCGGCAGCACGTCGACCAGTAACGGGTCGATCTGTTGCGAGTCGGTGGTCGCGTTGATCCACGCATCGAGCCGCGCCGACCCGGCGATGCGCACGTCCTTCTTCAACGGCTCGGACTCGTGGTACAGGGAGTAGTAGCCGTGACCGCGGATGCCCGTGTCACCGGAAACGTCCATGCGGCGGTTCAGGGGATCCCGGAGCGTCACTTCCTCAGTGGTCGTTCCGGTGTCGACGAACGCCCATCCCGCGCCATCGTTCTGCGGAGCCGTCCGCAAAGTCCCGATCTCGCCGTTGCTACCGACCGGACCAACCTGTGGGGCGCCGTCGATCGGGTCGAAACTGCGGCCGAGCCATAAGGTCAGATTGCGCGTGTGGGGCGGAGGCCACGAACGCTCCGAACGCGGTGCCGCGTCCGCGCCCGACGAGCTGCGGCCCAGCGTCGTCACCCGGTCGTGCGGCGGAAGCCCGCGATCCTCTCCCTTGAGTGTCTGCGCCCAGAAGTCGTCGAGCAATTCTTGATAGCCCGGCCCCGACCCGTCGGCATGGCTCGACTGAGTCATCCACAGCATCTTGAAAGGAACGCCCTCGACCTTGCTGGTCTTCGGGTTGTCGACCGTGATCGCCCGGTACAGGTCGACGCCCTCTTGCTGCTTGACGTTGTAGTCCTGCCAGCCGTGGACGATGAGCGTCGCGGCTCGGAACTTGCCGGCCCGCGCCGGAGCCAGGTAATCGCGTTCTTTCCAGAAGTCTCCGTAATCGGGTGAACGGCTGTAACCCTGCATCGTGTGCTCGGCCTGATCGCACACCGCAGCCCTGGATGCCACCACTTGTGCCCAGTTCGGATCGGTGGGATTGGCCGGGACCGTGTCGGAGAACCCGAAATCGAAGTCCAGGGGTGTGTCTATCCCTTCGTCCGTCGGCTGCTTGGAGTTGCCTGCGTAACGGACGCCCGAGTTGTACGCGTAGCCGTACCAGCGACTGATCGACGCCACGGGAACGATGGCTTTGAGCTCGGGGATCCCGGTCGCAGCAACCATGTTCGCCGTCGTGCCCTCGTACGACACACCCGTCATGCCGACGTTGCCGTTCGACCACGGTAGACGAGCGAGGTATTTCACGACGTCTACACCCGACTGCTGCTCTTTGCGACCGCCGTAATCCCAGCACCCAGTCGAGCCGCGGGTCCCGAGAACGTCGGCAACGGCTCGTGCGTAGCCCATCGGGTTGTAGCGCGACGCGATCCCGTCGGCCGCCGGACGTGCTCCGTTAATGGAGTTATAGGGCGAGTACGTCAGGATCACGGGTTGCCCCGCCTTGTCGAACCGGGTATCCCGCTGGATCTCGACGCGGATCTCCGCACCGCCGACGGTCTTCACGAAGTGGATCTCGTAGACGACGTGGCTGGGGGCCGCAGCGGCCCCTCCGGGCGAAAGCAACCCTCCAAACATCAATGCGCCTACGAGCGCGCACAGCTTGAGCCTCATCCCGGCAGTTTTCGCCGCCGGAGCTAGGTCTCCTGTAGGGGAGTTATCTGCGAGGGTCCGGCGTCGAAGGCGCTAGCGGCAGCGCGCCGTGACGCTATCTGCGAGGGTCCCACTTCGTCTTCGGGGCGATCGGCCCCAACAGGATGCGGTCCTTGTAACGCTGGATCGTCTCGAGCAGGTGTGCGACGACTTCGTCGGTGAGTAGGTGGGCTTGAAGGCCGAGCTCGACGAGCTTGGTGTGCGTCGCGTTGTAGTAGTGCTCTTCGGCCTCGATCCTCGGGTCGTCCAAGGCGTCTATCTCGACATGTATCCCCATGTCCTCGCCGACGCGTTGTACACGCTCGGCGAGATCGTTGACGGAGAACTGCTCGGTGAACTGGTTGAAGACGCGGTACTCACCCGCAGCAGCCGGGTTCTCGAGTGCCAGGCGGACACACTGGATCGTATCGACGATGTTCAGGAAACCGCGCGTCTGCCCGCCTTTCCCATACACCGTCAACGGATAACCGACGACGGCTTGCACGCAGAAACGGTTGAGGGCGGTGCCGAGCACCTCGTCGTAGTCGAAGCGCGTGCACAGATGCTCGTCCAGATCCGTTTCATCGGTACGGATCCCGTACACGACGCCCTGGTTCAGATCGGTAGCGGCAAGCCCCCAGACACGGCAGCCGAAGTGGATGTTGTGACTGTCGTGCACCTTCGACAGGTGGTACATAGATCCCGGCATCTTCGGAAAGGGCAACGAATCGGAGCGGCCCTTGTGATGGATCTCGATGAACCCTTCTTCGATGTCGATGTCGGGCGTGCCGTACTCCCCCATCGTTCCGAGCTTGACTAGGTGGGCTTGAGGGGTGAGGTCCCGCATCGCGAACAACACGTTCAACGTTCCTTCGACGTTGTTGCGCTGCGTCGTCACCGCGTGCCGGCGATCGATCATCGAATAAGGAGCGCTGGGCTGCTCGCCGTAGTGAACGATGGCGTCCGGTTGCGTTTCCCGAAACAGCATGTCGACGAACTCCGGGTCGGTGAGATCGCCGATGAACGCGCGGATGTCCTTGCCGGACACCTCACGCCACACGCGAGTCCGCTCTTGGAGCGACTGAATAGGTGTCAGCGAGCCAGCGCCGAGCTCAATCGACATTGCCCGGCGCAGAAGGTTGTCTGCAACCGAGACGTCGTGGCCGGCCGCGGAAAGATGCATCGCAGTGGGCCACCCCAGATAGCCGTCGCCGCCCAGCACCAGGATCCTCACGCCGGGCAGAATAAGCGGCCGACCGGAAATCCTCCGATTCCGCATCAGGCGCGCGACCAACGTGCGAGCATAGATAGATGGAACGCCCCCCGCTGGTAGATGGATTCGGGCGGGTAGCGACCGATCTGCGCGTCTCGGTCACCGATCGATGCAACTTCCGGTGCCGCTACTGCATGCCCCCCGAAGGGCTCCCATGGATGCCGCGCGAGCTCTTGCTTTCGTATGAGGAGATGGCGCGCATCGTCGCAGTGCTCGTGGAATCTGGCGTCAGCGCCGTAAAGGTGACCGGTGGCGAGCCGCTCGTCCGCCGCGATGTCCCCGTTCTCGTTCGGATGCTCCGCGCGCTGTCCGGCGAACTCGATATATCGATGACGACGAACGGGTTCTTGCTCGGCCCGATCGCAGCAGAGTTGAAGGCCGCGGGGCTCGACCGCGTGTCTGTGTCATGCGATTCGTTGATCCGCCATCGATTCAAAGATCTGACGCTGCGAGACGCACTCGAACAGGTCATGCAGGGATTACGAGCGGCGAAAGCGGCGGGATTACGACCGATAAAGATCAATACGGTGTTGATGCGCGACCGCAACGCCGACGAAGCAGTTGCGTTCGCTCAGCTCGCCCGCGATACGGGTTACGAGGTCCGATTCATCGAATACATGCCGCTCGATGCGCAGGACGAATGGGATGCGTCGCAAGTGGTGTCCGGAGCCGAGGTGCTGGCCGCGATCGACGAGCGCTTCCCGCTCATGGCGCGCCCCACCGACGGGGAACCGGCTCACACCTATGAATTCGCCGACGGCACTCCGGGCGCGGTCGGTCTGATCTCCGCCGTTACGGAACCGTTCTGCGATACGTGCAACAGGTTGCGCCTGACCGCAGATGGCCAGCTGAGGGCGTGCCTGTTCTCGCTCGACGAGACCGACCTACGCGGCCCCCTTCGAGAGGGCGCGACCGACGACGAGCTCGCGGCGCTTGCACGTGACTGCATCGCCAAGAAATGGGCCGGACATCGCGTGGGTCGTCCCGACTTCGTCAAACCATCTCGATCGATGTCGATGATCGGTGGCTGACGGCGACGCGGTAACGGCTCGCATATCCCCAGATCCCATCGACATCGGAGAAGCACTGTCTGGCGTCACGGCCAACGCGGTGGGCGGAATCGCGATCTTCGTCGGGACGGTCAGATCGACCGCAGCAGAGCGGCCGGGCTCGGACGTCGTTCGGCTCGAGTACGAAGCGCACCCGACGCTTGCGGAGGTGCGCATGCAGGAGATCGCCGACGAGGCTCGGTTGCGGTGGTCGTTGGAACGGATCGTCGCCATCCATCGCACCGGCGTCTGCGACCTCGGAACCGTGACCGTCGTCGTGGCATGCGGCGCCGCGCATCGCGCCGAAGCGTTGGATGCGTGCAGGTGGTGCATCGACACGATCAAGGACACCGTCCCGATCTGGAAGAAAGAAGTCTACGCGGACGGTCACGCATGGGTAGGTGCCGCGAACGATGCGGGGGCCAAGCGATGAGATCGGTCGTCATCGAAAACGGCCGCCTGGCGATCCGTGAGCGCCCCGATCCCGAGCCGGTCGCGGACCAAGTCGTCGTTGAGGTTGCCGGCGCCGGTGTGAACCGCGCCGATCTCCTGCAGCGGGGCGGCGCGTACCCCGCCCCGCCGGGATGGCCCGCCGATATCCCCGGGTTGGAGTTCGCCGGCACCGTCTCGTCGGCAGGACCACAAGCGGACATCGACGTCGGGGCCCGCGTGATGGGGATCGTCGGCGGCGGCGCCCAAGCCAGCCACGTGAAGACGCGAGCAGATCTCTGCATCCCAGTTCCCGACAGCGTTGACCTCGTTTCGGCCGGAGGTATCCCGGAGGTCTTCGTCACCGCGCACGACGCGTTGGCGCAAGCGGATACCCGTCCAGGCGATCGCGTGCTCATCCAGGGCGTCGGCAGCGGAGTGGGAACAGCTGCAGTGCAGTTGGCGAAAGCGATGGGTGCAACAACGATCGGCACGTCGCGCACACAAGAGAAGCTCGATCGCGCGGTCGAGCTCGGTCTCGACGAGCCGGTCCTCGCGGGACGGGGGGCCGAGTCGCAGATCGGGCACCCCGACGTCGT